>DVEF01000076.1 GCA_015295805.1 Geminocystis sp. M7585_C2015_104
GGGGTTAGACTGTAGGGTATAGGGGATAGGGGGTAGGATGTGGGGTACAGGGGGTGGGGATAGGGCTCATGTAAACCATGAGATGGAAGATGAGTTAATGAGTGAGTTGATGAGAAAGGGTATAAGGCTAAGTCTAGTTAGGCGGAGTAGAGATAAGAGAAATGAAGGTGAGCATGTGGAGTCTTACAAGAGGCGGCATGGGACTATGGCAGGGCTCTCATATAGCATAGTGGAAAGGTATATCGGAAAGAGACCATTTGCCGTGGATGTTGAAAGACTACTGATAAGGGTATATCTTTCAGTATTGTCATACAACACGTACAGGTTATACTTGCCGATGATGGGATGGGGTTGAGATAAAACAAACAAAAGGTGGGAACTAGTCTTCTAGACGATAGCCAAATTCTGCAAGTCTTTGTTTAGACTGCCTCCATTTGGGTTCAACCTTTACAAATAGCTCCAAGTACACTTTACCACTGATGAGGGCCTGTATCTGTTCGCGAGCAGCCGTCCCAATCTGTTTTAGCATATTCCCCTTATGCCCAATAATAATCCCCTTTTGAGAGTCCCTCTCCACGGCAATGGAGGCATATATCTTAGTAATCTTTTCGTCTTCCTCTATCTTTTCCACCGTAACAGCCACGGAATGAGGTATTTCCTCTCTGGTGTGCAGGAGAATCTGCTCCCTAATTAGCTCCCCAATTATAAACCTTTCCGGTTGATCCGTTACCAAGTCTGGTGGATAATAATAGGGACCATAGTCTAGTCTGGCAATCAACTCCTCCTGTAGCCTGTCCAATCCCTCCCCCGTAATGGCAGAAAAGTTAACCATTGGCCACTTGCCGTTACATAACAGTCTATAACTCTCATTGAGACTATCTCTATCCTTTCCCTGTAAATCCGTCTTGTTTAATCCCAGAATCACCTGAGTTTTCGTTCTCTGTAGGATTTCGGTAATATACCTGTCACCCGGCCCTGCCGGCTGGGAGGCATCCACCACAAACAAAACCAAATCTACACTGTCGATTACAGAAATGGCGTTTTGTACTAGTACCCTCCCTAACTCGTGGTGGGGTTTATGGATGCCAGGGGTATCCACAAAAATAATTTGAGCCCCCTCGGTAGTGAGAATCCCCCTCAAACGATTGCGGGTGGTTTGGGCTACCGGTGAGGTGATTGCCACCTTCTGCCCCACTAGTCTATTCATTAGAGTGGACTTGCCTACATTAGGGCGCCCTATAATTGCCACAAAACCCGACTTGAAATCCGGCGGCGCCACTGGTATACTAGAAACCGTGTTCTCCCCTCTGTTGGTCATGAGTAAAAATACCTAAAACATATTCCCCTTCATTGACCGTGTCATTGGTAGACACGTCGTAGACTATGCCCTCATCCACTGAGACAATGTCAGTTATAGTGGGCATTGTTTTTCGTTTTTCAAAGCTGAGTAACTGGTATAGGGTGTCTCCTTTTTTGATTATACTACCCACCGGCCGACGGTTGCGAATAATTCCACCCCTTGGGGCATAATAGTGTTTCATTTGGCTTTTGGGGATGAGTTTTATTTTCTTTGCCACCGGCAACAGGCGCGTGTTTAGCATTTTCTTAAAAGCTAGATAGTTAATTATTCCTGTTACCCCCTGTTCGACTGATTCTTCTTCTATTTTCATACCCGAGCCTAATTCCAGTGTCCAAGATTCCACGTCAAATACAATTTCTCTTCCTTTTTCTGCCAGTTTTTCCTCTAGTTTCAACCAAGGATTTAAAAATGCCTCGTCAAAGGCATTCCCCCCCATTTCATCCACTAAAACCCCGTATTCAAACCCAAAATATTCTGCACTTTTCTCCCTCCCCTTGAAGGTGTATATATAATTTATCGCAGAAACACTGGAACTATGGATGTCAATTACATAGTCCGCCAACACCGACAAAGACTGAAGGATATTACGATATTTCTCTGAAAAAGACAAACCCCTCTCCGGCCCATTTTCTCTTACCTTTGCCTCTAGTAGCTCCCTTATTTTCTCTTTGTAAATTGCCGCGAGCTCTCTCTCGGACAAATCTAAATTTTTCTCTATGAACACATCTAAATCCTCATATAGTTTAGGGGAGAAATCCCAAAAAATACGATTCCAGTTTTGGCCGTCATAGGGGTTAAATCTTCCTGTGGAAAAGAAATGATGTCGCTGATTTACCCCTGTAGGATTGCAAAGAGGTACCAGAATTATTTCACCACTTATATCCTCTGGTTGAAGGGAAGAAAAATAGTTGAGCAGTTCATAAATTACTGCATTGCCCACAATTTCTGCCCCATGCAAATTAGCCTGAATATAAGCCCTTTTCCCTTCCTGTTTACCTACAAAACGATATATCTTCAGCTGAAAAGTATCTCCACTCGCTAGGTTTTGTAAATCAATTAATTCGATTTTGGGTTCCATATTTGTTCTATATGTATCCGAAAAAGAAATATAATAGTTGTTAGAATCCAAAACTGGGAGCTAGGGGATTTAGGTTATTATAAGGCTATTATAAAAAAATAAAAAAAGAGAAAGGAGAAAGAGGGGGAGGGAAAGACAGGGGGGCTAGTTTTGTAAAATTCTGGCAAATCTACCTAAGGCTAGCAATGGAAAATAATGACGATAGAGATGGTATCTAATATAAAAATGTTGAGGAAAACCAGTGCCAGTAAAGTATTTTTCCTCCCAGCTACCCGTTGAAGTTTGGGTGTTGAGGAGGAAATTAACACCCCGACAGATGGCATCCTCTTCCCATTTACCCAAAGCTTTGCCGGCATCTATTAAGCCTATTAACGCCCAAGCCGTTTGAGACGCGGTAGATTCTCCCTTCCCCTTTAAGGCAGGATTTTTGTAACTTTCACAGGTTTCACCCCAACCGCCATCCTTATTCTGACAAGACAACAACCATTTTACCCCCTTTTTAATAGACCCTTGACAGGTTTGAGGGGCTATGGCGGATAATGCTGATAAGGCGCCAGATGTGCCATAAATATAGTTTACCCCCCAACGACCAAACCAACTACCATCCTCCTTTTGCTGATGACAGAGGAAACTAATGGCCTTTTGTAACTTGTGAGGATTCAAAGAAAGGCCACAAGTAGCTACCATTTCCAACACTCTAGCAGTAATATCGGCAGTGGGGGGATCTATCATTGCCTTTAAGTCGGCATAAGGCAGCAAATTCAACCAATCTGCGGTATTATTGATGTCAAAAGCCGCCCAACCATAATTGTCAGACTGCATACTCTCAATCCAACGGAGACAACGCAAAATTGCCTCCCTCTTCAAATCCTCCTGTGGCAACTCTAGCTGGTGAAGTGTCATCACTACTACTGCCGAGTCGTCTATATCTGGGTAAAAACGATTTTCATATTCAAAAGCCCAGCCACCAGGTTGTCCATTAGGGTTTTTCACAACCCAATCCCCATAGTCTAGAATTTGCTTCTTCAGCAACCATTCTCCACCCTTAACTAGTTGGGGATGATTAGGCTCAACACCGGATTCTACCAAAGCCCTTAAACTCCATGCCGTATCCCATACCGGTGAAACACAAGCCTGCACTAAATAATCATCATGGGTTTCGATAGCAAAATTCTCCACCGCCTGTAGCCCCCGTGCTACCATGGGGTCATTCACGTGATAGTTGAGGGTTTTGAAGGCTAAAAGAGAGTTTATCATTGCCGGGATAATACCACCCCAGTCTCCCGTCACCTCTTCCCTTTCAATAATCCACTTCTCTGCGGCTTTGAGACTTTCTTCCAGGAAGGGCACTAAATTTAAGTCTTCTGCCAATTTGAACAATCCGTCTAAGTATACAAAAACATCTGTCCAGTCTCCATGAAGAGGTAACTGGTAGCGTGCATTTTCCCTCCCCTCGGTGTATAATTCATCCAGGTTGATGGCAGGCTCTACTGGGAACACTGGTTTTTTGGCAAATACTATCAGTAGGGGTACTGTACTACTTCTGGCCCAACTGGACATCTCATAGATGGTAAAGAAGGGA
>DVEF01000077.1 GCA_015295805.1 Geminocystis sp. M7585_C2015_104
CCCCGCCCCTACACCACCACCTGGAATCCCGGGAGATTAAACTGGACCACTGTTTTGATTTGCTCGTCTAACCATTGGCTGAACAACTCGTCTAACAGTTTTCTTCTCAAGTTTTCGTCTAGTGGTACACTAATATACCTCTCCAAACGCAAGATAACGATCCAATCGGCAATGCGGCTGGGGGGCAAAACCTGTCCGGGTTGTGCTGTAATCAGCTTCTGAACTAACTGGGGATGGGGAACACTTAATTCTACAGGCCCTATCAACCCCCCGGTTTGCGCCTCTGGCCCCTGGGAATACTGTCTTGCTAGCTGGGCAAAGTCCTCCTCCTTCTCGCAAAGACGGAAATACAACTCCTGAGCCAGTCCTGGATTCCTGGTACGGATTAGGGAATATACTACTCTATCCAGTTGGCTTTTTCGCTTCAGATAATACGATTCTACCTGTTGCCCCCAGGTTTGTTCCTTAAATTTTTCCAGTTTGAGGGGCCTTAGAATCCTCTCTGTTAATTGTTCCCTTGTCAAAAAGTTCCTCTCCAACCAGGTTTTTATTTGTTGTTTGTCTTGGGGATTGATTCCTATCTGCTGGAAAAATTGTCTCTCCGCTGTGGCAATCTCCTCCTGGGTACAGGGAATGGAAGCAATGGCCTGATCTATAATAATCTCCCTCGCTAGGGGGGCAATCATCTGTTTTTCCGCTAAAACCGCAAAGATATTCGCCTGCGTGACCACAAAATCCCCTACTTTCAAACTTGGACCCATATTTTCTCCCACTTATTGTACAAGTCGGCTAAACAAGGATAATATAGCAGTGTCTTGCAGGGAAAACGCAGGTGGAATGAATGTTAGTTGGTTTACAAAAAGACTAAACTCTGGTATAACAGGAATCAACCAAGAGCTAACAGGAAAGGAAGGGGAAACGGCCCTTTATGTATATTGTACAAATAGCGTCAGAATGCGCTCCAGCCATCAAGGCCGGGGGACTGGGGGATGTAGTATATGGCTTAAGCCGAGAACTTCAACTCCGGGGACATGCAGTAGAAGTGATAGTACCAATGTATGACTGCATGCGATATGACCAAATCTGGAGTCTCCACATGGCCTATGAACACCTGCATGTGCCCTGGTATGGTGGAACTATCCATACTTCTGTTTATTGCGGCTGGGTTCACGGAGTACAGTGTTTCTTCATTCAACCCCATTCCCATGATAATTTCTTCAACCGAGGGTGCGTCTACGGCCACAACGAC
Source organism: Geminocystis sp. M7585_C2015_104 (assembly GCA_015295805.1). NCBI lineage: Bacteria > Bacillati > Cyanobacteriota > Cyanophyceae > Chroococcales > Geminocystaceae > Geminocystis > Geminocystis sp. M7585_C2015_104. The sequence continues at coordinate 1,250 of DVEF01000077.1, forward strand.
GACTACATGCGCTTCACCTTCTTCTCCAAGGCAGCATTGGAATTCCTGTTAGTCACCAACAAAAGGCCAGATGTCATCCACTGTCATGACTGGCAAACCGGCCTAGTACCAGTGATGCTGTTTGAACAGTATAAATGGCTGGGGATGGGAAATCAACGGGTTTGTTATACTATCCACAACTTTAGACACCAGGGTTTGGCAGGAAAAGACATCCTCTGGGCAACCCGTTTGAACAATGAGGCCTATTTCTTTAGTTACGATCGCTTACGAGACAATTTCAACCCCTTCGGTTTAAATATCATGAAGGGGGGCATTGTATATTCTAATCACGTCAACACAGTCTCCCCCCACCACGCTTGGGAAGCCCGTTTCACCGATGTAAGTTATGGCTTGGGCCATACCCTCCACATCCACCAGAACAAATTTAGCGGCATTCTCAACGGTATTGACTATCAGGTGTGGAATCCAGAAACAGATCCCCATATCCCCTTCCACTACAGTGTAGACGACCTGAGCGGCAAAAGTAAAAATCGAAAGGCTTTAAGGGAACGTCTTTGGTTAAGACACGAAAACAAGCCCATTGTAGCCTACATCGGCAGACTAGACCAACAAAAGGGTGTGGACCTGGTACATCATGCCATATACTACTCCCTTCGTCGCAACGCACAATTCGTCCTTCTGGGGGTGCCCACCGGACAGGCTATCGCTAATCGTTTCTGGCATGAAAAACACCACCTAAACAACAATCCCGACTGTCACCTGGAATTGTCCTTCAACGAGGAATTGGCCCACCTTATCTACGCCGGTGCTGATATTATCATCGTGCCCAGCAATTTTGAGCCCTGTGGCTTAACCCAAATGATTGGCCTGCGCTACGGCACAGTACCGGTGGTGCGAGGAGTAGGTGGCCTAGTGGACACGGTTTTTGATAAGGACTATGACCAAACCCACCCCCCAGAAAAAAGAAATGGATATGTGTTCTACCATAATGACCCCCCAGCCCTAGAATCTGCCCTAGAAAGGGCTATTGGCCTGTGGCACTACTACCCGGAAGAGTTCCGCAAGTTACAAAAACAGGGCATGCGTTACGACTACTCCTGGCGTCGTCCAGCGGAACAGTACCTAGCAGTATATGAAAAAATACGTCATAAAGAGCCCCCCCCACCACCGCCCCCAGCACCACCATCCTCCAACCCAACCCCAAAAAAAGAGACCAAATTATGATTGCATACAGTAGGGAGGGACTGGAAAATCACCAGTCTGTCAAAATGGATAGAATCAGTCCAAATAGTAAAATAGAGGCTTAAAGGTCATGGAAAGAGAAAATGCCATCCCAGTAGTGGTCAATGGCGCGGCAGGCAAAATGGGAAGAGAGGTGGTAAAGGCCGTCGCCAAAGCGGAAGACATGATGTTGGTAGGGGCAGTAGACCGCAACCCCGAGGTGTTGGGCAAGGATGTTGGAGAAGTGGCCGGCTGTGGCCCTTTGGAAATACCCATCGTCAACGATTTGCAGAGTGTATTGGTCCTGGCAACCCAGTACAAAACCCAGGGGGTAATGGTGGACTTCACCCACCCCGACAGTGTCTATGAAAATGTCCGCACTGCCATCGCCTATGGCATTCGCCCTGTAGTGGGCACCACCGGTTTAACCCCAGAACAAATCCAAGAATTAGCAGAATTCGCCTCCAAGGCCTCCACCGGCGTTTTGATTGTCCCCAATTTCTCTATTGGCATGGTACTGATGCAACAGGCTGCCATTGCCGCCGCCCAGTACTTCGACCACGTAGAGATAATTGAATTACACCATAATCAAAAGGCAGACGCCCCCAGTGGGACAGCCATTAAAACCGCAGAAATGTTGTCCGGACTGGGCAAAACCTATAACCCCCAACAGGTGGAGGAAAAAGAAAACATACCCGGCGTCAGGGGGGGTGTCTGTGGTGACAATATTCGCATTCACAGTGTACGTCTTCCGGGTTTGATAGCCCACCAGGAGATTATTTTTGGCGCGCCAGGCCAAATCTATACCCTCCGTCATGATGCCACCGATCGCTCCTGTTACATGCCTGGCGTCCTTCTGGCCATTCGCAAGGTTACCAAACTTAAATCTCTAGTCTATGGCTTGGAGAAGATTCTTTGACGGCTCTAGGCCTTTGCCCCTGCCGCCTTGCCGCCTTTTACACTACTGGTAGATTTTCTGGTTTCTGTCTCCTCCACTGGTACAAATTCAATATGGTTGAACAGGGTAGTTACAAAGGCAAATAATAGAAACGGCAGGGACAACACCAAAATAATACCAATGGTCGCAAAGGCATATATCTGTCTTGTACTACTCCACAGGGCTAAACTGCTGGCTAGACTTACAAAAATTACTCCCAGCCATACTATTATTTGACCGTAAATATCCCCGAATTTAAGAGTGCAAACCATCCGGTATTTTTGCTTATTTTCCATACCCAAAAAAATTTTACAATCTGTAAATGAACTCTTTAAGTCTGTTGTAGCTCAGATGGCTAATTTATGAGAAAAATTGCAAAAATAATTTACAATCGAACCCTTTTTTTTGGCTATCATTCATGGTGGAAACAATGGAACAAGGCCTATGAATAATGTGGAATCCATTGTCAGGAACCGAGACTATACTATCATCATTGACAAAAGCGGCAGTTTAAGCCAAGATGACGGAACAGGCAAGACCCGTTGGCAAATGGCAGAAGAATCAACCCTGGCATTGGCCAAGAAATGTGAGGAGTTGGATGGAGACGGCATCACAGTGTATCTGTTTGCCGGGCGTTTTAGACGTTATGACAATGTAAAGGCAGACAAGGTAAGGGAAATCTTCGCCCAACACCAGCCTATGGGGCCCTCTGACTTGAAAAGTGCTCTTGCTGACGCCCTAGAGAATTATTTTCAACGTAAAGCCGAGGGGAGGGCCAAAAAAAATGGCGAAACCATCCTGATTATAACCGATGACATACCCAATGAACCTAAGGAAATTATCCGTCTAATCATAGATGCCACCAATAAAATCGACCGGGATGAGGAGTTAGGTATTTCCTTTATTCAGGTGGGGAAAAATCCTAAGGCAAGGGAGTATTTTAAAGCCCTGGACGACAAATTGCAACAGGCCGGGGCAAAATATGACATTGTGGACACAGTGACAGTAGACCAATTGGAAAACATGACTGTTACCGATGTTCTTTTAAACGCCGTCGTCGACTAGCCCAAAAACCCCCCTCACTAGGTGGTAATCAGACTTACTTTTATTTCCCCCTCTGTAGTACCCTGCGTAATAGAGACAGTAATACCAGGGCCAAAAAATTTGGTAATTTTCTCCCGCTTAGCTAACCATTGGTCGAGTGGAATAAAAGGAGAATCAAAATAGAGAATAAGGGCATAATTGCCGTCCACCTCCGCCTCCTCTATTTTCGTTAACACCGGCCCCTTTGCGGGAGAGGGGCTCAAACCTAGTTTTTTCAGGGCTTCGTCTAAATGCGCCTCCTGGCCATAACGATAACTTGTTACATCCCGTAGCAGTTTTTGCAGGGTGGGGGTGGCTTTTTTCTTTCTCAAGGCCACTATTTCTTCTGGTGTACCCTTAGCATAGGGTACGGGTTTTAATTCTGCCGTCTTTAACGCTAAACCTGCTAACACCAACGGTATCCCATAAAAAAAACCCGCCAAATTCAACGTAGGATTGTCTGTGGCATAGGCAATAATACCTAAAGCACTCAAGCCTAAACCCAATACTAAGGCTAGTGAAGCAAGAGGAATTCGGCGCAACATGGTCTATCTTTTCCCTGAGGGCACAGTGATTACCCAGTATACCAGTTGTAGGTAAGCAAATCTTGACGGAGAGGAGGGAAAATGTTCATATTTGTGGATTACAATGATCGGGATTGGTATATGAGAAGACAGAAACATTAGGGCACAAAGGTAGAGAGTATGCCACGTCGTAACGATATTAACAAAATCCTCCTCCTGGGGTCAGGTCCTATTGTAATCGGACAGGCATGCGAATTCGACTACTCTGGCACCCAAGCCTGTAAGGCACTAAGGGAAGAGGGTTATGAGGTAGTATTAGTGAACTCGAACCCCGCTACGATTATGACCGACCCGGAAATGGCAGACCGGACCTACATAGAACCTATACTACCAGAATTTGTGGAAAAAATAATTGCCAAGGAAAGGCCAGATGCCCTATTGCCCACAATGGGGGGACAAACTGCTTTAAACACGGCAGTAGCCTTGGCAGAATCAGGGGTTTTGAGTAAATACGGTGTGGAGTTGATTGGAGCAAAACTGTCGGCCATCAAAATGGCTGAAGACAGACAGTTGTTCAAAGAAGCCATGATGCGCATTGGAATACCCGTTTGCCCCTCCGGTATTGCCACCACGGTGGAGGAAGCCAAAGCTGTAGCGGCAGAAATTGGCTCATATCCCCTCATTATCCGCCCAGCCTTCACCCTGGGAGGTACAGGCGGCGGCATAGCCTACAACCAAGAGGAATTCGAGGAAATGGCCAAATTCGGTCTAGATACCTCCCCCGTCTCTCAGATTCTCATCGAAAAATCCCTCATAGGCTGGAAGGAGTACGAGTTAGAGGTAATGCGGGATTTGGCCGACAATGTGGTCATCATCTGTTCTATTGAAAACGTAGATCCCATGGGAATACACACGGGTGACTCTATCACCGTCGCTCCCGCCCAAACCCTCACCGACAAAGAATACCAACGACTGCGAGACTACGCTAAGGCCATCATCAGAGAAATAGGGGTGGAAACCGGGGGATCTAATATTCAGTTTGCTGTCAACCCCGACAATGGGGAAGTAATTGTAATAGAGATGAATCCTCGTGTATCTCGCTCTTCAGCCCTGGCCTCAAAAGCAACAGGCTTCCCCATCGCTAAATTCGCCGCCAAGTTGGCAGTAGGTTACACCCTGGATGAGATTAAAAATGACATTACCAAGAAAACACCAGCCTCCTTTGAGCCCACCATAGACTATGTGGTAACTAAAATCCCCCGCTTCGCCTTCGAGAAATTCCCCGGCGCCCAGCCCGTTTTGACCACTCAGATGAAGTCTGTGGGGGAAGTGATGGCCATTGGGCGCACCTTCTGTGAATCCTTCCAAAAGGCTATCAGAGGCTTGGAAATAGGACGAGGAGGCTTCGGCTGTGATCGCCAGGAGACAATCCCACCCCTCTCCCAAGTCACTGCCAGTCTCCGTACCCCCAACCCCGAGCGGATTTTCAGTATCTACCATGCCTTTAAATTGGGGATGACAGTAGAACAAGTCCACGAGTTGACGGCCATAGATCCCTGGTTTTTAGATAAAATGCAACAGCTGGTGGAAATGGAAAAATTCCTTAAACGTACCCCCCTCCACCAAATCACCGCCGAACAGATGCGCACCATTAAACAACATGGATTCAGCGATCGTCAGATTGCCTTCGCTACCAAAACCACAGAAGACGAAGTGAGGGCCTATCGCAAATCCCTGGGAGTAGTTCCCGTCTATAAACTTGTAGATACTTGTGCTGCGGAGTTTGAGGCCTACACCCCCTACTACTATTCCACCTATGAAGCGGGAGAAACAGAAAACCCCCCCTCAGACAGGCCAAAGGTAATGATTCTGGGAGGAGGGCCCAATCGCATCGGCCAGGGCATAGAATTCGACTACTGTTGCTGTCATGCGGTCTTTGCCCTCAAAAAGGCCGGATATGAGACAATAATGGTGAATTCCAACCCGGAAACCGTCTCCACCGACTACGATACCAGCGATCGCCTCTACTTTGAACCCCTCACCAAGGAGGATGTTCTCAACATCATTGAGGCCGAAAATCCCGATGGGATCATCATTCAATTCGGCGGCCAAACACCCTTGAAACTGGCTGTACCCCTCAAAGAATATCTCCAAAGGGAAGACATCGCTGTAAAAACCAAAATATGGGGCACCTCCCCCGACTCCATCGACATTGCCGAAGACAGGGAGAAATTTGAAAAAATACTAGAACAATTGAACATAAAACAACCCCCTAATGGCATCGCCCGCAGCTTTGAGGAGGCCCTCATTGTGGCCAATCGCATCGGTTATCCGGTGGTAGTGCGTCCCTCTTATGTTTTGGGAGGAAGGGCTATGAAAATCGTCTATGACTCCCAGGAGTTGGAACAATACATCAACTATGCGGCACAGGTGGAACCTGACCACCCCATCCTCATTGACAAATTCCTAGAAAACGCCATCGAGGTGGATGTGGACGCTATTGCCGATGCCACCGGCAAGGTAGTAATTGGCGGTATCATGGAACACATCGAAGAAGCAGGGGTTCACTCCGGCGACTCGGCCTGTTCCATCCCCTATACCACCCTTCTTCCTTCAGTAGTACAAGAAATACGAGACTGCACTGTCAGGATAGCCCAGGCCCTCAAGGTAGTTGGCTTAATCAATATTCAGTTTGCAGTACAGGATAATATAGTCTACGTGTTAGAGGCCAATCCCCGAGCCTCCCGTACTGTTCCGTATGTATCAAAGGCTACAGGGAGACCACTGGCTAAACTGGCGGCCCTGGTAATGTCTGGCAAAACCCTAGACGACCTAGGAGTTCACCGGGAAATCATCCCTCCCCACGTGGCAGTGAAAGAGGCTGTATTACCCTTCGACAAGTTTCCCGGCACTGACACCCTCCTCGGCCCAGAAATGCGCAGTACAGGAGAAGTAATGGGTATTGACGAAGATTTTGGTAAGGCCTTCGCTAAGGCGGAATTGGCGGCGGGTGTGATTTTAAGCACCAAAGGCACCGTATTTATCTCCATGAATGATCGAGACAAGGAGGCCATTGTGCCGGTGGCTAAACAATTGCAGGAATTGGGCTTTAAGATTGTGGCCACCGCCGGCACCCGTAAAACCCTCCTGGAGCATGGCCTAAAAGACGTAGAATTGGTGTTAAAACTCCATGAGGGAAGGCCCCACGTCATCGACTGGATTAAGAACCACCAAATCCAGTTTATCATCAACACCCCAAGCAGTGGGGAAGAGTCACAGACGGATGCCAGAAGAATCCGTCGTTGTGCTCTAGACTACAAGCTGCCCATCATTACCACCATTGCCGGGGCAAAAGCTACAGTGGAGGCCATTCGCACCCTCAAATCCCAACCTCTGGGAGTGAAGGCAATACAAGACTACATTGCTAGTCTCTAGCCTTAGGGCGCCAGCCGGGGATTATCTTTTGTCTTTCTCGGGCAATTGCCAGACAGTCATTAGGCACATCCTCCGTAATGACTGAGCCTGCGGCAATTGTCACGTCTTCTCCCACCGTAACGGGAGCCACCAAAACACTATTTGCCCCGGTTTTGCTGCGATTTCCTATTACTGTGGGATGTTTCTTAATACCATCGTAATTGGCCGTAATTGTCCCCGCCCCCACATTCACCTCATCCCCTAAGGTTGCATCCCCTATATAGGACAGGTGGGCTACATTGGTTTTCCTTCCTATTGTGCTCTTTTTGATTTCAACGAAGTTACCAATTCTACAGGCCTCGCCAATGAAAACCCCCCCTCTGAGGTGGGCGTAAGGGCCAATTCTTGTATTATCCCCAACTTCAGTCTCCGTAATCACTGAGTAAAGGACAGTCACATTTTGCCCTAGTTTACTGTCGCTTATATAACAATTGGGGCCGATACGACAATTGTCCCCAATGACAGTGTTGCCCCTTAGATGGGTCCCTGGCTCTATAATTACGTCTGTCCCTAACTGTACTGTGTCATCGATAGTAATACTCTCCGGGTTAATCATGGTTACCCCAGCCATCATCCATTTCTCCCTGATGCGGTTTTGCAGGATTTCATGGGCCACAGCCAGGTGGCAACGATGGTTTATGCCCGTAATCTCCTCAGGGTCAGCCACATCCACAGCCATTACCCTCTCCAAGTAGTCAAATACCTCTGTCAGGTAATATTCCTGTTGCTCATTGTTAGTACTCAGTCGAGGCAATACCGTCTTTAGAGACTGCCAGTGGAAGCAGTAGACACCAGCATTGATGCGATTATTTTCCCTCTGTTGCTCATTACAGTCTTTGTCTTCTACAATTTGCCTGACGAGGTTATTCTCCCCACAGAAAACTCTACCATATCCCTGGGGGTTGGGTATAATTGCTGTTAACAGGGTAGCCTGATTTCCGTTTTCCTGATGGGTTTTTACCAGTTGAGCCACTGTTTCCTGTCTTAACAGCGGCACATCCCCATTTAATACTAGCAAATCCCCCTCAAAATCCCCTAAATGGGGTATTAACTGTTGTATAGCATGTCCTGTGCCCAATTGTTCCCTTTGTTCAACAAACTCCACGTCTTTCCGATGACTCAGGGCTTCTTTGACTAAATCCCCCTTATAGCCGATAATTACAAACAGACGGTTTGGTTTTACTTGCTGACAACTCTCAATGGTCCTCTCTACTAGTGTTTTGCCTGCTAACTGGTGTAATACCTTAGGCAGTTGTGATTTCATTCTAGTGCCTTTCCCGGCTGCAAGGATTGCTACAGCTAACATACCCCTCCTGTCGTTTTTTACCCCCTTAGAGTATATCAGCAAAGGCCTCCATTCCCCCTATGTGGACTAAATACCATGCCAGATTACATCAAACCCTCAAGAACCGCAATTTGCTGCCAAAACATTCTAAAATTCTTATAGCTCTTTCTGGTGGACAGGATTCTCTTTGTCTCACACGTCTTTGTTTAGACTTACAACCCAAGTGGCATTGGCAAATAGCAGTAGCTCATTTTAATCATAACTGGGAACATGACCGGGGATTAGCAGAACATGTAGCCAACATTTGTAGTAGCTGGGGAGTGGAATTTCATGTTGTCACTGCTGCCTCCACCATAAAAGAGACTGAAGCCGAAGCCAGAAGGCATCGTTATCAGGCTTTGACTGACATTGCCTGTCGATGTGGCTTTTCCTACCTCTTGACGGCACATACCCTCAGTGATCGTGCTGAGACTTTCATCTATAATCTAATAAGGGGCGCCGGCTTGGAGGGATTAACTGCTTTGAATTGGACTAGGAGACTCAATTGCCATGTTACCCTAGTTCGTCCTCTTTTGAATTTTACTCGTCAGGAAACCGGTGATTTTTGTCGACAGTTTCATTTACCGGTTTGGCAGGATAAATACAACCAAGATAGAAAGTTTGCCCGTAATCGTATCCGTCTTGATTTAATCCCCTACCTCCAGAGGGAATTTAATAACCAAGTCGAAAAACATCTGGCTCAAACCGCAGAAATTTTAAGGGCAGAATTAGAGTATTTAGAAGCGGAAACAGAAAGAATATATCGGCTAGTCTTTAATGCCAAAACTAATAGCATTAAATGTAAATCTCTCAGGGAATATCCCCTCAACTTCCAGAGGAGAGTTATAAAAAAATTTCTGGCTTCAAATCTTTCTAAAATGCCAAATTTTGAACAAATAGAATCTGTAGTAAGGCTGATATATGCCCCTAATAAAACCACTACTTCTACTTTGGCGGATCACATGGCAGTCACCGTGGAAGATGAAGAATTAAAACTAGTTAATGTCTCTGAATTAAATAACAACAATAGTGCCAGGACAATAGAGAGTTAGTACTCACTAGTTATTCTGAATCAAATTACTCCCATCCCATTAGGGGAAAAGCCAAGATTGCTAATGATTAACACCGGTTAGTTGACTCCTTTTTGACAGCACCATCAAACGGAAGCCCAACACTGATTAATTAACTGCCCCTTAAAATTTGATTGGACATCCTTTTAATTAGTGCCAGAATAGTGAACCCTGCCAGAATAAAATGAAAAGTCAATAACGGTCAATTTGTCCTTTTCTCAGGGCGGAGATATAGTAAATAGCCAAGAGTAGTTAATCAGGCCTTTTTCGAATGCCAATAGAATAAACAAAGCTGAACAAATTTTGTGACTTCTCTAAGATTATTGGCAAAATGAAGGTGTAAATAAGAAGCATAAACCTGCCGGGAAGGGTTATACCATCCTTGATAAGAAAGCAATTTGCCAGTATAATAGTCCCTAAACTCCCAAAGGGGATTTTTTGGGGTTTCCTCGTCGACTGCGCGATGGAATTCATGCCCCACCAAAATGGTATTTTGACTAAACATGGGGGTATCTTTAAGGGTAATCACCTTTCGGTAGCCGAGAGTGAGTTTTTTAGTCATTTTCACCCTATGAGGAAAAATAGCTACCATGGGCCATTTTTTCCCCTCAAAATCCTCAATTTCCCTGGCCAAATACATCATTCCTCCACATTCGGCATAGGTTGGCATTCCCCCATCAATTGCCCTCTTAATTGACTCTTTTAGCCGCCAATTTTCAGCTAATTCTTCAGCAAAAACCTCTGGAAATCCCCCCCCTAAATATAGGCCAGACACTCCTTCGGGTAGGCGATTATCTTTCAGAGGACTAAAGGTTAGCAATTCTACTCCCAGATGTTGAAAAATGTCAAGATTATCCTGATAATAAAAATTAAAACTTTTGTCTCTGGCAATGGCAATTTTTAGGGGGAATTTCCTCTCAGAGAAGGGAAGAAAATATTGACGAGAAGTAGAGGTTGGTGGCTGTAAATAGGGAGTCAATTGTTGCCAGTAGATATTCTTGGCGGCTAAAGTGGCAAGACGAGTGAAAAAACTCTGTTGTTGGGGGATTTCCTCAACGGGGATTAAACCTAAATGTCTTGACTGTAAGGCAATACTTTCGTCGCGAAACCAAACCCCCATAAGGGGTATACCAGTAACTGCTAAGCCGGCTTTGAGAAGAGATAAATGTTTCTCACTGGCTACTTGATTGAGGATGACACCGGCAATTTTTACCCCCCTATCTAGACTGGTATATCCTACAATTATGGCGGCTATAGATACACTTAAACGACTACAGTCAATCACCAAAATAACCGGCAAGTCCAACAACCTGGCTATATGGGCTGTGCTACCATAAGCAAAATAATCCTCATGAGGGATGCCATCAAATAAACCCATTACCCCCTCCACCACTGCTACCTCCACCCCACGACAGTGATACTCATAACACCAACGAGTGTAGTCGGGAGAGGTTAAAATGGGATCCAAGTTTCTACAAGGACGTTTTGTTATTGCTGTGTGAAACATGGGGTCAATATAATCTGGCCCCACTTTAAACGACTGGATGGATTTGCCCTGATTCTTTAAGTACGAAAGTATTGCAAGGGTAACGGTAGTTTTGCCAACACCACTTCTCTCGCCGGCGATGATAAATGCCATCAGTTATCTCCTTTTAGGGGTTTTATTCATTCATGCTTCTGTAGGTAGCCACGGCAGAAGGAGAAAGACGGTTGAGATAACGGAAAATCCAGTATTTCAACACCGTATCTAGGATAACGGGGAAGGTAGCAATAAACAGATAGTTAAAGTCTCGATTTTCTGGCAACCCGAAGTGACGGCTAATGGCTTCTAGGATAACTTCCCAACCGTGAGGGGAGTGGAAACCCACAAACATGTCTGTAAATAGGATAATCAGAAAAGCCTTAGCGGAATCACTCAAGCCATATATGATTTCATCGATAAAGGATTTTAATATTGACAATTCTCTTTTACTGGAAACCAACACTGCCGTAAAGGCCATAATAGCGAAAAAATCCCCTATGATATTCTTAATAGCATTTGCGCCCCTGTAGCGGTATTCCTCTGCCAATTCCCTTGCCTTTTCTTTTATTTTTTCTCGCTTTTCTTCCGGGGATAATTCCGGCGTTATTCCGAGCATAATTTTCAGTTCCAGGTTTTCTTCATATATTCTCAATTCTTCCAAGGCTTCTTCTTTTAAGTCTCTGTTGATGAATATTATTTCCTGGTGTTTAGCAAAATAGGGATCCACCAATATTCTCCCCAGAGTAATCTTAGTTATATTGTGTACTAACAGGGGCACAATAATCAATACCAAGAGAAACTTTATTGAGACTGCTGTCTTGTATTTAGATTTTCTAAAACTTCTAATAACTTCCTCTTCACTACTAGGGATTCCTGGATCTATTTCTTCTCTAATCCTACGAAGAGCCCTCAGGAAAGAACGGGGCAAAACACTGGTTTTATCTGAAACAGTTTCCAATTCTTCCTTTACTTCTCTTGAACCCCTTCCATTCAGGTAGGATTGTTTATCGTCCAAAACTACGGAGCTTGTGTCATAGTAATCAGGTTTTTCATATCGCTTTACTATGCTGTCAATAAAATTCAATTTGTCTAGAATATCCTTGTTTTCCCCTCCCAACTCCGAATCGAAAAAACTGTGAATTGAATTGTTAGCTCTAAACTGGTTTAGTCTTAGCTTAATAAGGCGAAGGTGTGATTTTAATTCTTCTTGAAAATAATTACAAACCGTCTCGCTATAGTTGCAGTTTTTCGGAGAGATTTTTTGACCCCTAAAGTGTTCGTCTTCTATTTTTTTGATGTATAATGCCCGCTGGTAGGCATCAGAAAGGGCATTTTCCGCATTGTTAGCTATCCACCGTTTTGTGGTGCGAATTATCCTTTCAAACATGGAACATGGGGGAAAACAACTAACAGTTAGTAACTAAAGTCTAACTCAACAATTATATATCAGCACCAAGGAGATGGAGGGAATTAATTGGGAGGTAGGGGGTAGGATGTAGGGGGTAAAATGTAGTGGGGACTTATGACTATAAGCCCCTACTATAGAATCGAACCGGAAAAGAATCAGCTATGATCAGAGTAGTGGGTTGATAGTAGGATAAGAGAAGGAACAAAAATGAGAATCAATCCCCTAGCCATATATAATCTGTATGGAGGGCTATTGCGCAATCCCAGATGGCGTCACTGGGTTATCCTGGCCACACTGATTTATATATTATGTCCATTGGATATATCCCCCGACATTCTGCCTTTAGCGGGACAATTGGACGATTTTGTGTTACTGTCCATGTTAATTGCCGAGATGTCACAGATGATTTTTAGGGGAAATTCGACACAGCCAATAGAAGAGAAAAAACAGGAAAAAACCATTGATGTAGACGCGGTATCTATAGATTAACACAGAAAAGTGGGCGACAGAGCCCACCCCAAAGGTAGGTGAATTACCCCCACTGTTTAGATTATCCCCTCACCATTTGAGGAGATTGAATTTTTCCATGTCGATGGTGTCACGGTTGCGGTAGATAGCCAGAATGATGGCTAAACCGACGGCGGCTTCTGCTGCGGCAATGGTAATGACAAATATAGCAAAAACCTGGCCTTTTATTTCGGCGGGGTCTAAATAATTAGAGAATCCCATTAAATTAAGATTAACAGCATTGAGCAATAATTCTACGGACATTAACACCCTTACTGCATTACGACTGGTAATCAGCCCGTAGATGCCGATACAGAATAAAGCAGCAGCCAATAGTAGGAAATACTCTAATTTTAGCTCCATGGCTTCTCCTGTAGTTCAATCATTGGTATTTTCATCGCCGGCGGCAATCAACTCCCTGGGTTGTTCAGGGAGAGTAAAGGCTGTGGTATAAACTTCTGTGGAGGGTGGTGTTTCAGGAATTATATCTCTTCGGGCAAGGATAATTGCCCCCACCATTGCCATCAACAGTAATACAGAGGCGATTTCAAAAGCGAGGAGGTAGTCACTAAAGAAGTGTTTTCCGATAGCTACAAGAGTGCTTTTAACCACGGCAGGGGAAACGTCAGAGAAACGCCAGGGGGTAGCAAATACCATGGTAGTGAGAAGGGCAAACAAGCCGAAACACACCAAGGCTGTGGCTACCTGGCGGATGACTCTACCCCTGACGGGTTTGTAAACCTCTGTTTTGTTTACCAACATGATGGCAAAAATAATTAAAACGTTGACGGCGCCTACATAAATCAACACCTGGGCGGCGGCAACAAAATCGGCATTTAGGAGTATATATAAACCAGAGATGCTTAAAAACACGCCTCCCAGGAGGAAGGCGGAATATACGATGTTGTTATACAACACTACACCCAAGGCCGCCCCAATCATGGAAAAGGCGAGGATAACAAAGGTGACAAATTGGACAGTTTTTGCTATCACGGTTTTGACATTTCAATAGGAAGTACCAGTTAATAGTATGCTATAATCGGGAGCAGAACAATGGGGGGCGAGGACTTATTTTTCCACTAAGTCTTCAGGGAAGCTGCCGGCCCTTTGACTGTTTTTGGGCAAATCGTGGGGCTCCATTATCCCTTTGGGTAAGTAAGCCAACTCCCTGAGGGGTGTTACCATGGGATCCTGCGTTACTTTTGTAGGCAATCGTCCTAACGCCACGCTGTCATAGTTTAACTCGTGACGATCGTAAGTGGCCAACTCGTATTCCTCCGTCATGGATAGACAGTTGGTGGGACAGTATTCCACACAGTTGCCACAAAATATACATACTCCAAAGTCAATACTATAGTGTTTCAGCTCTTTCTTCTTGGCTTCTTTGTTATACTCCCAGTCAACTACAGGCAGATTTATAGGACAGACGCGGACACAGACTTCGCAGGCAATACATTTGTCAAACTCGAAGTGGATTCTGCCTCTGAATCTTTCCGAGGGGATGAGTTTCTCATAGGGGTATTGTACAGTGATGGGGCGACGACGCATGTGGTCAAAGGTGACAGAAAACCCCTGCCCTATATATTTAGCCGCGGCCCATGTGCTCAAAGCGTAGTCACTTACCTGCTTTAGGAATTTGAACATACCACAACTCCTGGAAAGGTTTCTCCTATTGTATCTTTTTGTAAAGAAAAATGGGGGAGTGGGGGGTTGGGGGTATTTAGGCAAAGGCGGGTAGTGGGATGTTTAAATCGGGGTATAGGGGGTAACGCTGGCAGATTTGAGCTACTGTTGCCTTACATTGGGCTTTTATCTGTTCGTCTTCTGGATGCAAGAGACGATCGGCTATGACATTGGCCACCTCCACAAAATCTTCCTCTTTCAAGCCTCTGGTGGTTTCTGCAGGGGTGCCCAGACGGATGCCACTGGTGACAAAGGGGGATTGGGTGTCAAAGGGGATGGTGTTTTTGTTAACGGTAATACCAATATCCTCCAAAAGTTGTTCAGCCATTTTCCCCGTCATGGGGTTAGCAGAGGCGCTAAGATTTACTAGCATGAGGTGGTTGTCTGTGCCACCGGATACCAGTTTAAAGCCACGGTTAATCAACTGGTTAGCTAGGGCTTTGGCGTTGGCTATGATTTGGGCACAGTAGGTTTTAAATTCTGGTTTTAGGGCCTCCCCGAAGGCCACTGCTTTTGCGGCGATCACATGTTCTAGGGGCCCTCCTTGACTGCCTGGGAATACTGCCTTATTCAGTTTTTTGCCCAATTCCTCGTCTCTAGACAGGATTAAACCGCCACGGGGGCCCCTTAGTGTTTTGTGCGTGGTTGTTGTAACTACATCACAATAGGGCACTGGGTTGGGGTGGTAGCCGGCGGCTACTAAACCGGCAATATGGGCGATGTCTGCTAACAGGTAGGCGCCCACTTCGTCGGCTATGGCCCTAAACTTCTCGAAATCGATGATACGGGGGTAGGCGGAGTAACCACAGATTATTAGTTTTGGACGCTCTTTTAAGGCTAGGTCACGAATGAGGTCATAGTCAAGACATTCGGTTTCCTTATTTACGCCGTAGTGACATACCTGAAACCACTTACCGGATACATTTACAGGGGCTCCATGGGTTAAATGTCCACCATGGGACAGGTCCATGCCCATTATTTTATCACCTGGCTCTAGAAGTGCCAAGAATACGGCAAAATTCGCCTGAGCGCCGGAGTGAGGCTGTACATTGGCCATTGCTGCCCCAAATAGCTGTTTTGCCCTTTCTATGGCCAATTCTTCCACTTCGTCTATATACTGACAACCCCCATAGTAGCGTTTTCTTGGCAATCCCTCTGCATATTTATTAGTCAACACACTTCCTTGGGCTGCCATCACTGCGGGGGAGGTAAAATTCTCACTAGCAATTAGTTCCAGATGGTTTCTTTGTCTCTGTAGCTCCTTTGCAATAATCTCGGCTACAAGGGGGTCAGTTTCGGCCAGGTATTCTAGAATAGTTTTAGCCACCTTGCTTTATTGTTTACTTTCCATCAACAACTCTATATATTTTATCAAAAAAGGGGCTCAATTTTATCTAGATTTTTCCCATTAGTCGATTTTCCTTGTCCAGCTGGTCATTTGCCAGATGATAATAAATAAAACCCCGGAAATTAGAGCCCCCAGGTTCCATTTGACTGACTGTTTAATGAGGGATTTGCGTTGTTGTCGTAGGGCTAGTTTGGACTGATTCAACTGATTGCGGAAAGCTTTAATATTTTGAGATAAATTGGATTTGACTTCCGCCAATTCTCCCTCCGTGTTTATGGGAGGTGTGTCGTTGGTGTTGTACAATTCGCGAATTAGAGCCAGCATTTCCTGTTTATTTTTGACGGATTGTAACCTTTTTTCTGTGTTCTCGACAAAGTTTAATTGTTGTTGTATTTGCTGGTTTATTTGACTGGTGATTTCCCTATCAATTCGGAAGGTATTTGCTATTCCCAGAGGGACAGTTAGAATGAAAATTAAACCCATCACAGCACACAACCAGGAAATGCCCTTAAGGAGGGGATATTCCCACCCTTTTCTCAGATAATTACCTCCCAGAAAAATCAGACAGACTGATATAAAGGCAACTGCTATCCTTTCTACCACCTCCCCTAAAACCTGAAACTCCCACTGAGGATTGCCAAGTTTTGGGGGTATTATGATGGCTCCTAGGTCTAAAATAAAGAGTGTCAGGAAACCATAACCTACTATTCTGGCTATTACAATGGATCTTAGTAGATTTGTGCCGAAAAGGCCTAGTTTTTCCAATTTTTGACTGACAGATGCCAGAGAGGGATTTTCCTCCTGATTTGTCTCTGAAAACTGACTCATTTTGCCCACTCCCCCTACTCATCTAGGTGCACCTGCCTAAGTATACCCAAAAAACAACAAATCCTCCCCATCCCCCCTCATTTTTCAGAGTCTCGGAGCCAAAACTCGTTTCTCCCTTTCCCCCTCCACATCTCTTCACAGAAAATCCTCGCCCCCCTTAAGCTCATCTGATACCTTTTTTGCTTATTCATCTACTAGTTTTTATTGAGTATTATTCTCTATAATAACCGGCATCACTATCTATTTAAACCCACTCTCTACAACGTCTCCCCCCCTTACGTTTCCCCCTACCATTTCCATTTTATTAGTCCTATTTTATTGATAAATATTTTAAATTTTAAAATGCCCATGTCAACCCCTGGGAGTCTCCTCACCTCCCGTCTACTCTCCCCACTATCCTATCACGGCTGCCCCGGCTAAGGGGCTTTTTTTAAGAAATGTAAAAAGGGAAGGACAAATATAATGAGACTGCATTGGACTTTCCCTCTGGTATGAGATAGTGCAGAGGCAAGGTATATGTATACCCCAATCCCTGGGCCCTGGTGCGGGTCTATAATGTAGAGTAGTGTTGTAGACTAAGGACTACGAGTTCATGAATTATACCTTCCCTACCCCTCTATCCGCTTGTGTCTTCTGGCCTATTGAGATTTTTCTTCACACCCTTCCCCTGTTATATAGGCCATAATATAATTCCCCCGACAAGTTATCGTTATTTCTTAAAAGCTAAGGGAAGATAAACCAATCCCTATTCCTCTGTAATTAGTTGTTTCTCATGGCAGATGACTATTGACAGGGAAACTATGGTTGGTGTACAAACTGGTTACCCTCTTAGGGGGAGTTGTTATAGGTTGACAGACTAGCTATTCTCCCTCACATGACAGAAGACAGTCTCCCCCTGGGGTAGGGGGGTGTGATTATAAGCCCTTACTAGGGTTAGGATTAGTAACAAAATTTTCAAAAATCCCCAAAAGTAGAATTAAAAATCGCGTAGGCAGGTGCGAATGATTTTGCCTCTGATTATTGATATGCTTCCTAGCCATTCCCCTTTATAGTGTACAATCAGTTTCCCAACAACCCTCACCTCAGGCAATGGATTATTACCCCCATGAAGACTGGTTACTCGCCACTCAATCAAGGGGTTAACAGGCGAATAATTATCATTTTTGTTCAAGCCTTGCCTTTGGGGTAATGACTGGTAGTCTTTCACAGAGTAGATGGTTATTGTTGGTAGACAGACTTGCCCTCTTTGGATATAGAATAGGGATTCACATAGTTTCCTCTCATATTCCTCCCACCCTAGATGCCGATGACATCTCTAGCTTATTGGAAAAGCCATTATATGTCAGAAGAAACTGTCGTCTGGGGTGAAGGAGGAGTTTTTCCTGTCTTTTCCACTGAGTAAAAGCCAATAAAAACCACCAAAAAGCCCTACGGCTATCATACCAAAAATCAAAGAGCCATCCCCCTCATGCCAGTAAACAAAAGCCTCCCTGTTGCCGTAAGCAACTAAAATAGCCATTAGGGCAACTCGAAGGGCGTTGACAAAAAAGCCAATTAAAATGGCAACCACGGGCACAAAATAGGTGTATCTTTTCTTGATGGGAAACATCACTAAACAAATCACTGATAACCCTAATACATAGGTTACAGATTCTATTCCAGAACATCCTTCATATACTTTAACAGTTCCCTGGGGTAGACTTATGTAAACACCATCTCGAGATACCTCAAAACCCATATAATAAAGGATGAAGGAGGCAGCTTTGGCAGTGAGGGGGGAAATGTCGGTAAAAAGATTGAAAATAACCCTGGGAATGCCAAGGAAGAAAATGATTAATAATTCCCGCCAAAACTGTTTTAAACCAGAAAAACCGGAGGCGATTAAAGCTAAGCCTAGAGAGAAAAAAAAGGGAGACACACTATGGATATGACTCTCCTTGGTGGTGGGAATGTGACTACTGATGACTAGGGTTGTGACTATTAATACTACACCAAAAATACAAGAGAAGAAATCCGTTTTTAGTACAATTTCCCTACGTCTATCCCACAGCAGGGAGTAAACTGCTGACCAGTATAGCACACTCATCCCGGCATGGGCGAAATTCTTCATTTGCCAAAAAATGGCGATATTTATGGCTACTAAGGCAGACAATGCCACCCACAACCAAAACCCCCGCTTAGAGGCTATTCTGTTAGTGTTTATCTCTTTTATAACCACAACAGCCCCCCGTCTAGGATTGTCACTTACCCATTTTACCGGAATTTTGGTGAATTTATTGAGTATGGAGGGGATATAAGAAGAAAACAAACTAGGGGGTTTGTTGGGAAAAATAAATACAAATTACTGGGCTTTTTGATAGTATTTAATGACTATATCTACGTAGTTAGCAGTGGCGCCCTGGTTACAACCTTGATATTTCCCCGTCATCCACCAACAGGCGACATTTCTAACAGCTTGTTGTTCACTTTTAACACTTTTCCACTGATTATTTAACTCTCTTTTGACAATACAATTAACAGTCTGTCTAGCAGCATTCTCGTCGGTGTCGAATTGTTGGGGAGTCATTTCCTTCCCTAGACATTGTTTAGTCCAACTTGGTATAATACCAGGCAAGACTTGCCAAGGACTATACATGCCGTCATTGGGGCGCTGGTTTGGTGCGGCTTTTCTTAAGGCTTCAGTGAGTCTGCTGGCTTGCACGTCGATGTTATTTGGGTTTTGGGCCAAACTGAAACTGGGAGCTACTAGAAGGGCTACCATAGTACTAAGTAGGACTGTTTGACTTTTCCTCATTTTCCTACACGGGCCAAAGTCAAAAATAGTTCGTCCTTTAGTTTAAGTAATTGTACTCAGAAATGTCAAGGGAAGGGGAAAATCTGCTATAGAAGGAGGTAGCGTCTTGTGATGAGGAAGGAGAATGGAAAGGGTAAGAGTATATTTAGATGCTAGCGCCACCACAAGGCCCCGTCCAGAGGTAGTGGAGTTGGTGGAGAAGATGTTGAAAGAAGGGTGGGGGAATCCCTCCAGTATACACTATTGGGGGGAAAGGGCAGCATTAGAATTGGAAAAGGCAAGATACAGAGTGGCATCTCTGATAAAGGCCACTTCCCCCGACAGTATTATATTCACCTCCGGAGGCACAGAAGCAGACAACCAGGCCATTTTTGGGGTAACCTCCCAGTATCGACAGCCTCAACATGTGCTTATATCAGCAGTGGAACACCCGGCGGTGGAAAAGCCGGTGGCTTTTTTGGAAAAACAGGGATGGGAGGTTACAAGGCTTCCAGTTAATCGTCAGGGAATAGTCAATCCTGAGGATTTACTCAAAGCCCTAAAGAAAAACACAGTCCTAGTTTCCATCATATACGGGCAAAGCGAAATTGGCACCCTTCAACCCATTTCTACCCTAGCTCGAATTACTAAACAACATAGTAGGGCTCTTTTTCATACAGATGCAGTACAGGTTGTAGGACGTTTACCAGTAGATGTAGAAGAGTTGGGGGTAGACTTATTATCCCTATCTGGACACAAATTTTACGGCATCCAGGGTGCTGGGGCACTATATGTCAAACCCGGCGTGAAACTGTCACCCCTTCTCCACGGAGGGGGACAGGAATCCGAATTACGAGGAGGTACACAGCCACTACCAGCCATAGTAGCCTTGGGGTTGGCGGCAGAGATGGCAGAGAAAAATATGGAGGAGGAGACAAAACGGATAAGGCAGTTGAGAGATCATCTTATAGAGAGTCTGGAAAAAAGATGCCCTTATTTATCACTTACGGGGGATAGAGAAAAACGTTTACCCCACCATGCCAGTTTTCTCATCCGTCACCCTAACCAATCCCTCACCGGCAGACAGATGGTAAGACTACTAAGTCAGAAGGGTATAGGTATAAGTGCTGGTTCTGCTTGTAGTAGTGGTAAAACTGTTCCTTCCAGGGTATTATTAGCATTGGGCTATTCCCCACAAGAGGCAGTCAGGGGCATTAGGATTAGTTTGGACTGTTATACCACCCAATCAGAAGTGGACTATGCGGTAGAGGCAATAGAGACAATTATGACACGTCACCTGGAGGGGTGATGAGGAGTTTTCCCATGCCGTAGCCACGGGAAACCCCCACCCTCTTCGAGAATAAAAAGAGATTTACGCTTGGTTTTTTCCAGTTTGGATATACAAAATCAGAAGGAAAACTGTAGGCACCAAAACGAATAAAATGGTGGCAACAAACCCTAAATCATTAACCTGCATACTCCCACACTTCTTCTATTCTATTAGTCAGTCATAGCATATCATAGTTTTGTCTTCCCCCAGTGTTAATAATTGTAAAAGGGATAATGTCAGTGCAGAAGATTATTACCTCTTTCTCCCTGGTAAAATGTAAAGGAATGTAAATGACAAGTAGGAGGTGGTAGGAACAATGGTAGACCCTATAATGTATCAGGAAGATGGCTACGTAGTTTTGGAGACTAATAGAGGTGAGGAGTTGTTAACGGAAGGGGAGTTGTTGGCAAAACTGGAAGAAATTGTAAAAACCTATTCCCCACTGCCAGAGGATATAGCCAGATTTCCTACTGTCAGAGAAAAGGCTGTATACCTATTACACAACTACTGCCAGTTGAGTCTAGGTGAGAATCATTATATCCAGTGGTATGTGGTGCGTTGGCAAAAAAGATAACAACCCCCCCTTTATTTTCCATATCTTTTTATTCTCAATAGGGGATAACAAACAATCCATAGCCTATAAACCAGTGAGAATAATAACTTCAATCATGCCCTTAAATTTTTAAAATGTGAGCCTATCACATGTAAACTCACCGTGTTAACCCAACTCAGGTAAAATTCTGTCCACGGAGAATAACAAATCAACGAGAAACTAGTAGACTAATCTCAGTGTTTTCCAATGAGTGGGTGGGGATAACAACTAAGTCTTAGCAGCAAGATTGATTCTGGGTTGTGGGCCTAGGTGATAATAGTAATACTCCTATACTCATTCTGGTTAGAAATGAATCAACCCAACAGTTGTAGACTAATCCCGAGGTTTGAAAGACACAGGCAAAGCCGCATCACTCACTTGATACCCCCTAATACCGGCAAAACCATAATAAATTCAATGTCTGTAAACTAATATTTAAATCTTCCTGTCTATATGCTTCCAGTTAGGATAATCACCAGGCTATCCTGCGTTTCTACCCAATTAGTTAAATGCCAATGGTTAAATGCCGAGGAATGACAATTAGGGGAGGTGAGAATACAATATACAATACCCCCAGACTTATTCTCATATACCCTTACCACTTGCCGTATAATAGTTTTCTCTAAGTACTAATCTTTTCTTTTTTGAATTTGACACAGGCTACAAAACAACTAATCCTTTGCCCTTACTACACTAATACCCTTAGGCTAATATAGTGTAGACCCATTTCATCTGCATTTCTAATGCCAATGGGGAAAAACAACAAATGGGACACCCAAAGACTAGTCTAATAAAGGTTTAATAAACAGCAAATCAATGCCATGCTTTTGGATTCATTCCGAGGATGGGGAGATGTAATATGACACTTCATCCTTCCCCTCCTTCCCGTCTATAAACCCCCTACCTTTGGGGTTTGACATAGGCAGGATAAAAAGCAATTTGACATTTCTAGACTCGTATCCTTCAAGGGTATAATCCTAGTGAGAATGACACTGATAGACTCCCTCTCAAATTTAAACCCCTGTACTCATTTTGGGGCAAAACAGCAGCAAACCCTGCGGCTATGACTTTTTCTTTCTATGTTTAATCCTACTTCAAATACTAATCATCGCGCTGCTCGTTTCTACTCGTATGCAAGTTTAATCCCTTTTCAAGTTACATTAATGTTTAACCTTTGTGAGGATTACAGTAAAGTCTATGTTTTTGGAGTCGTCTAAAAATATACCAAGGGAAATTACAATCAACTCAATATTTGTAAACCCATAGTTGTATTTAATTTCAGGCAAAAC
>DVEF01000078.1 GCA_015295805.1 Geminocystis sp. M7585_C2015_104
ACACTGTATTGGTTACAAAAACTGGTGCAGAAATCCTTACCGATCGCAATCTGGTTTAGAGAGGCCTCCTGTATATTAAAATGATTAGAACGGATGACAAAAACGAGGTTTATATTGTACCCGCCGGTGAAGAATTCATCTCCTTTGCCACTGCCCGGCTTGCGGAAAAGATTAGCAGTGCCATTGGTAACCGGGGGATTTGTACTATAGCCCTGGCGGGAGGTAGCACCCCAAAGCCAGTTTATCAGAAATTGGCAGAAGAGGATTTGCCCTGGGCAAGGGTTCATTTCTTCTGGGGAGATGAGCGTTATGTGCCCCCAACCCATCCAGAAAGTAATCAGAAAATGGCTAGGGAGGCCCTGTTGACCCACATTAGTATACCCCCAGACAACATCCACCCCATGCCCACTGATGGAAACAATCCTGTGGAAGATGCCGCCCGTTATGAGCAACACCTATTGGATTTCTTCAAAATGACCAGTGGTTTCCCCTCCTTTGATATTGTCTTGCTGGGAATGGGGGAGGATGGTCATACGGCCTCTCTTTTCCCCCATACCCCCGCTTTAACAGTAGAAGATAGACTGGTTACAGTGGGCAATAGGGGGGATAGTGTGAGACTGACTTTTACGGTGCCCCTGATAAATCATAGCAGGTGTGTAATTTTTTTGGTGGCCGGTGAGAACAAACAAAAAGCCCTCAAGGCGGTTTTTAGCCCCGACACCGACAGTGACGAGTATCCCGCCAAAAAGATTAAACCTGAGGGAAATTTGATTTGGATAATAGACAAAATGGCAGGGGAGGTTTTAAATGCCCTTTGATTTGAAAAGGTTGCTGGTTTTTCCTGTAGTGGAGAAGATGATGAACAACATTTCCAATCCCAAAGACTACCAATCGGAATTCAACTCTGATATTTTCGCCCGCGCCCCCCAAGAGGTGAAGAAGGCCTTTGAGGCGACGGAAGACGTATTTTCCTCCCTTGAGCCAATCACAAAGGGAGCCGACGCCACAGGGCCCACGGGGGTCCAATTGGACATACCCACCGCTATCTTAACCCACGTACAGACGGGTTTTGTCATTCACTTGCCTACCACTCGTTCCATAATTCACATTGGCAAACCTAATGATATTTTGCCTCCAGACATTGATCTTTCCGGTTTCCCCAACTCCCAGATCGTATCTCGGGTTCACGCCTGTATTACAGTAGAGGGTTCTAATTTTTACATTGAGGACAAGGGGAGCGCCAACGGAACCTATATCAATTATGTGCCCCTACCAGTGGGAACCCGTCATCTTCTCAAATCTGGCGATCGCATTGCTTTTGGCAAGGGAGACAAAGTCAGTTTCATTTTCACCCTGCCCCTTTAGGGGCGCACACCACCGGTGGGGAGGAGGAACAATAAGGGTTGTTATTTTTCTTACAGTTGGCCTGGACGCCAGTGTGACACAATAGGCAAAATAAAGGCCAGAGTCTAATCGATTAGGGAGTATATTGACTTGTGACTGTAGGGACAACTGAAGGATTGCATAATACTAACGCCCCGGAAACATTTAACAAGTATGTGATGAACACCTATGGTCGTTTTCCAGTGACCATAGAAAGAGGATTGGGTTGCCGGGTGTGGGATACAGGGGGAAAGGAGTATTTGGACTTCGTGGCGGGAATTGCCACTTGTACCCTGGGGCATGCTCATCCGGCCCTAGTAGAGGCGGTGACTAAACAAATTCAGAAACTCCATCACGTGTCCAATCTCTACTATATCCCTGAACAGGGGGAACTGGCACAATGGCTAGTAGAACACTCCTGTGGGGATAAGGTTTTCTTCTGTAATTCCGGGGCTGAGGCTAACGAGGCGGCCATCAAGCTAGTACGTAAGTATGCTCACACAGTACTAGAATTTTTAGAACAACCAGTAATCCTGACCACCATAAACAGTTTCCACGGCCGCACTATGGGATCCCTAAGCGCCACGGGCCAGAAAAAATACCACCAAAACTTTGAACCCCTGCTACCCGGCTTTGAATATGTCCCCTACAATGACATCGTAGCCGTGGAGGAGGCTATTACCAATATTGATGAGGGAAATCGTCGGGTAGCGGCCATAATGATTGAACCTCTGCAGGGAGAGGGAGGTGTACGCCCAGGAGATTTAGAATATTTCCTACGTCTGCGGAAGATCTGCGACGAGACTGGTATTTTGCTGGTTTTTGACGAGGTACAGGTGGGGGTAGGACGCACTGGCAAAATGTGGGGTTATGAAAACTTAGGAGTCGAACCGGACATTTTCACCACTGCCAAGGGGTTGGCGGGGGGCATCCCCATTGGCGCTATGGTTTGTAAGCAATTTTGTGACGTGTTTGAGCCAGGCAACCATGCCAGCACCTTTGGGGGCAATCCTTTGGCCTGTACTGCTGCCCTTGCGGTTTTGAATACCATTGAAAGGGAAAATATTCTCCAAAACGTTCAAGCGAGGGGCGAACAATTGCGGACTCGTTTACGGGCAATAGTCCAGAAATATCCCCATATTTTTTCAGAAGTACGGGGCTGGGGATTAATTAATGGCATGGAAATAAGAGAGGGAGTCCCTTTAACCTCCCTGGATATAGTGAATAGGGCTTTAGAAAATGGCTTATTGTTGGCGCCAGCTGGGCCGAAGGTGGTACGTTTTGTGCCTCCCCTCATAGTTTCCCCACAGGAAGTGGACATGGCGGCAGAAATCCTAGACAAAACCATTGCCAGTCTTGTCTAGTGTAGTGGTCTAACCGCCACCGTTTTCTTTCCTTTAAACTCTCCTTTAAAACTTTAAAAGCCCCGATGGTTTCTATGGTTTGACCAGGCTTCCACGGCATGGGGGACAATGGGTTCAATTAATTCCAAGATGGCCTGGGCGTAGGCGGCTATTTCCGTTTGTGCTCCCTCCCCCATCCTCAAATCGATAAAGTGCAATACCGCCTGTAGAGAAGCAGTCCACACCCACGAGGTGTATACGGAGGGCACTAACACCCCCCTAGCCTGTTCCCTCCCCACTCCCAATTCCAACAGTTGTCTATAGGCCTCATAGCTAGCCCTACATTGTTTTTCATAGATAGCAATGGCTCTCTCATTGTCTTCAGGGGGCAAAAAGCCCTCAGTGGCCTGTTTGTTGCTAGCTGATTGTTTACGAAATACCCTAGGAATATAAAACTCATCACTGTCTTCTATGGCCACGTAACGGAAACTCTTTTCATTCCAACCCAACTGCTCATCATTGTGATTACTGGCGATTACATGTTTCCACCACTGACGACAGACGAATAGGGGCGCCTTAACCTTAAACTTGAAAACTACCCCCCTAAAAGGGCTAGTGTGGTGGTGGGCTACCAGATAATTGATCAACCGGATGTCCTTTTCTGTCAACACCGAGGAGGTTTTTTCAAAAGACGCCCTCGCATCGTTGACAATGGTAAGATCGTCCCCAAGATGACCTATCAGTTCAATTCTACTTTTACCGTCCTTTAGGGGATCTCTGTAATGTGTGTTCATTTTTGTACTACTATCCAGAAATCAGGGGCTCTCGCCCAGTGCGGGGATGCTATTATACATCTACACATCCCACACATCCCCACATAAAAGTCCCGATAGTTTTAATTTTAATCTCATCCCCCCCATCAACGGTCATCCCCGTCTCCCCGGAGGGTATTATTAGCCTTTCTGGCAGACAACTTTTCCATATTGGCGGACAACACCTGTTCCACCTCTAATCCCAACTCATCACACAGTCTAGCCCAATACCAGAGGACGTCTCCCAGTTCCCTTTTCAATTTTTCCCTTGCCGTTTCAAAATCACAATCCTTCCTGAGGTATTTTTTTACCACTCCTCCTACCTCTCCTGCTTCACTGGCTAATCCCAGGCTCAGGTATTCTAAACTACACTCTGGAGGATAAATGGCAGTTTGTCTGGTAAATAAAATATAATCGTGAATGTTAGGATTGCCCATATTTCTTCTATCCCCGTGGGAAACGACGACGTTGTAGGAACTCAGGAATATCTAAACTAGGAGAAGGCGGTTGACTTTCATCCTTCTCGGAAGGTTTGGGGGCGGGGGGGGTTTTTTGGACAGTGGGGGGCGTTTGGACAGTGGAGGCAACGTGCGAACTAGTTTTCTTTTCCCCCGAAAAACCGGTAGCTATTACTGTCACTCTCACTTCCCCCTGCATTTTTTCGTCTATCACCGCCCCAAAGATAATATTGGCATTAGGATCTACTATTTCATATATAGTCTCTGCCGCCGCATTCACCTCATGGAGTGTTAGATCCTTGCCCCCCGTAATATTTAACACTACTCCAGTGGCACCATCAATAGAAGTCTCAATGAGGGGAGAGGAAATAGCAGCAATGGCGGCCTCTTTTGCCCTGGATTTGCCTGAACCAATGCCAATACCCATTAAAGCCGAGCCAGCATCGGCCATTACCGCCCGCACGTCAGCAAAGTCCACATTCACTAGACCCGGGATGGTAATAATATCAGAAATCCCTTGTACCCCCTGACGGAGAATATCATCTGCCATACGGAAGGATTCCTGGAGGGGTGTTTCCGGTGGTATTACTGCCAACAGTTTATCGTTAGGGATTACAATCAGGGTGTCCACCTTGGTTTCTAGGGCTCTAATTCCCTCTTCCGCCTGGCTTATACGACGTCTTCCTTCAAATGTAAAGGGCTTAGTTACCACTGCCACTGTTAAACAGCCCATCTCTTTAGCAATTTCCGCCACAATAGGTGCCGCGCCTGTGCCAGTGCCACCTCCCATCCCGGCAGTGATGAATACCAAGTCGGTATTTTCTAAAGCCTTAGCAATCTCGTCGCGGGATTCCTCTGCAGCCTTTTGGCCAATGGCGGGATTGCCCCCCGCACCCAATCCGCGGGTTAATTTTTGGCCTATTTGTAAGCAGTAACTAGTTTTTGCCTGTGCCAATGCCTGGGCATCGGTGTTAATTTGCCAGAATTCTACCCCTCCCAGATTGCTTTCAATCATCCGATTCACAGCATTACAGCCACCGCCGCCGACGCCCACTAC
>DVEF01000079.1 GCA_015295805.1 Geminocystis sp. M7585_C2015_104
AGGCTGCCAGGCGGGCTTCCTTACCCAGTCCCCGCAGCGACACCCCCGCCTCTTTAAATAGACAAGCACGCAGAACCCCATCCGCAGAGAGTCGCCATCGGGAACAGTGACCACAAAAAGGTTGCGACTCCGAGGCAATAAATCCAATCTTGGCACCACAGGGGGTGACAAAATTGAACGAAGTTGAATCTTGAGGACGAGAAACAGGATGTAGCTCATAGTGCTGACGTAGGCGGGTTATCATGGCGGCGGCGCTTACAAATAGCTCCTGGGGTAGATTACAAGCATAGCCGACCCGCATCAGCTCCAAAAAGCGTACCTCAATTCCTAATTCCTTGGAATACTCCACCATAGGCACCAGTTCGTGGTCGTTGATGCCCTTCATCACCACCATGTTCAACTTGACGTGAAAGCCCTGAGCCACCGCCGTGGCAATGGCGGTCTTAACTTGCTCTAGGTGGCCACCATGGGTGAGGGTGGCAAAGGTTTGAGGGTTGAGACTATCTAGGCTAATGTTGAGCCGCGACACCCCATAGCGCGCCAGTAAGGGCAAAAAAGGAATCAGGCGAATCCCATTAGTGGTCAGGCCCAGTTCTGGGACACCCACTGCTGCTATGGCTGCCACAATTTCGGGGAACTCCGGTCGTAATAATGGCTCTCCCCCTGTTAAGCGCACCGACTCAATACCCAGTTCCACCAGTTCCCCTACAATAGTTGCGTACTCTGCCGGTGTCAGGTACTCCTTGGGGGACATAAATGAGGCATCCACGGGCATACAGTAGGTGCAGCGCAAATTACAGCGATCCGTCACCGAAAGGCGAAGCTTACGAATCCTACGCTGCTGGGCATCCACAAGAGGTCGCACCGGTGGGGCAATAGTGGCAGGCAAGACCATTTTTTCTAGCTCCATGGAAAATAGCGGTAACACTCTCCTGCTTCAAAGTTATCTCGCTCCGCAGGAAGTTCAAGGAAGCCGTCACTGTCGGCCAAAGCCAAGAAGTCACCCGAATTTTGTGTGGGACGAGGGTGGGCAATCAATTCAGCCGAAGTTGTCGCCTCTAGTTTGACGGGCAAAAAGTAGGTTAACGGCTTGTCAAAGTGAAAAGGAGTAGCCAGGCGAGCATAAAGCGGCGGCATCTCCAGCAGATAGCGGTGCAGGCACACTAGACTAGAAACGGGATTTCCCGGCAAGCCGAAAATAGCCGTTTTGTGCTGGTAGTCCACTCCAAACCAAAGGGGCTTTCCCGGTCGCTGCGCCACCCCATGGACCAACTGCTGCACCCCCTGCCGCCTCCAAATCTGGGGCAGATAGTCAAATTTGCCCTTTGAAACTCCCCCGCAGTAAATCAACAAATCATAGTTTCGGGTGGCTTGCTGGTAATGGGTAGTAAAGGCGTGGGGGTCGTCTGGCAGGTGGATAATGCTTAGCTGGGTGTACCCCTGACGTTGTAAGGCCGCGGCGAGGGCATAGGCATTAGAAAGTCGCAATTGGTAAGGCTTGGGTCTTTGCTCGGGACAGACCAGTTCATTGCCCGTAGCGATAATTTGGGTGCGCGGACGACGCTTGACTGACACTTGGGTTTTCCCCACAGAGGCCAAAATACCCCAAGCCGGACTGTGGAGGATGATTCCTGGGGACAGAATTGTCTTGCCCGCCGGGGCGTCACTGCCGCAACGGTGGATGAACTGATGGGGCAGCCATTGTTGGGAGTCAACAATGTGGGCAATGCCGTCCTTAAGCTCCAGGGCTTCGTAGGGAATGACCATGTCACAGCCATGGGGCAAAGCTGCGCCCGTCATCACTTCAAAACAGCCTCGGGGGTCTGTTAAGGAGGGCGGGGGGTCTCCTGCGGCCACTACTCCCAGAATCGGAAATGCCCGCTGCCCCGACTGGTAGGTCCCCCAAGAAAGGGCAATACCGTCCATCATAATTCGGTCCATTGGCGGATACGGGCGATCGCTTTCTATGGACTCCGCTAGGAGCCCCACCCGCGACTCCCCCAGGGAAATTTTTTCAGTCCCCCAATCAGGCAAATGCTTGGCAATTAGTTCGGCTGCAGTTTCGACGCTAATCATCCCCATTGTTTGTTTGTACTTCCCTCCCCTTGGAGTTTATGTGTAACAGCAACACTTACCAAAATGATAAAGCAGAGCCTTCACTGCTGGCCCTCGTCCTTCAGGGAATATGATGGATTTGCCCCGCACAATTAAGCACAGTTAAAAAAACTAGTTGGTTTTGCCCCCGCCTCATTACATTTAAATCTGGCAGGCAAAGAAAATGGGGCTAAAGTTTCTTATCCCATCCATGGGAGAACACCCACCCCCCATGTCCACCCCGCCTCTGGTTTAGCTCCACTGAAAGGGGGTACCATCAACCGCTCTGCACTACAAAGGATGTCCCCTTTGGCTCTTTTCCCGTCTGCTTTGCCAGTAACTGTGCGCCAGTGTAACATAAAAATGAGTTCCTGTCAAGTATAATACTATTGTATTCTTTTTAGAATGCCCATAACTTTCCTTCCTCCCAAATAATTCAAAAGACACTGGGCTGTGAGCACCAATTTTCGGGCAGTAATTGATAGAGGTGCCTAAATTTAGTGGCTGGGGAAGTGAAGTGACAGGGAGCTGAAATAATAGAAAATTTTTTGCCCTTGTCCACTAAAAGGTTGTGCTTTATTTCATCTAGGAAGAACCTCTTCCTGGGAACAAGCCCTTCCAGCACGAAAAAACAAGCTGATATCAAAAAAAATCAGCTCCAATTCTGGCAGACATCACCCACTGCCGGGGGTGGTTGCCGCTCGTTGCAATAATTGCGGATGTGAATGACATGAACAGAACCCATCAACCCTATTATTCCAAATCAGTTCAAAGCAGCGCGGCCCATTATGACTGACAGGGGGCGTTGACAGTATTCCTATTTGCCCGGAAACCTTACAATACGTTTTCTGCATACTGAGTATACATTAGCCGCATTTAAAAAAGGAAAATGTAGTCTAATTTACAAAAGTTTACAATTTAGCTGCCTAAACTGGGATTTAAAATCAACTAGATGCAAAAGCAAGAACCGTGAGCAATAAAATTGAGGCCATCAAACGTGAAAAAGATGGCTTAGCGGTAAAAGAAGAGTTAGAGCATTTTGCCGCCGTTGGTTGGGAGAACATACCTGAAGCGGATCGCGATGTTCGTCTTAAGTGGTTAGGGATTTTCTTTCGTCCCGTCACTCCGGGCAGGTTCATGATGCGGTTAAGAGTGCCCAACGGCATTCTAACCAGTGAGCAGTTGCAGACTCTTGGAGAAATTGTCGCTCGCTACGGTGAGGATGGCAATGGCGATATTACCACCCGCCAAAACATTCAAATACGCGGTATCCCCATTGCCGACATCCCGGAAGTGCTGCGGCGACTGGAGGCTTGTGGCCTTACCTCTGTGCAGTCAGGGATGGACAATGTGCGCAACCTCACCGGGTCCCCGGTAGCTGGAATTGACCCGGATGAACTAATTGACACTCGCCCCCTGCTCATGAAGTTGCAGGCGATGATCACCAACAATGGTAAGGGCAATCCCGAATTTAGCAACCTGCCCCGTAAGTTTAACATTGCCATTGAAGGGGGGCGTGATAACTCTGTCCATGCTGAAATCAACGATCTCGCTTTTGTTCCGGCCTACCGTGAGGGGCAGCTGGGGTTTAACGTCCTAGTAGGAGGGTTTTTCTCGGCGCGGCGCTGTGCTGCTGCCATCCCCCTCGATGCTTGGGTTCCCCCCGACGATGCTGTCATTCAGCTCTCGCGGGCTGTTTTGGAAGTATTCCGCGATCACGGGCTGCGGGGCAACCGCCAGAAGGCTCGCTTGATGTGGTTGATTGATGAGTGGGGCATCGAAAAATTCCGGGCCGCAGTTGCCGCCAAACTGCCCTTTGAATTGCTCACGGCGGCCCCTAAAGACGAAATTGACTGGGAAAAACGGGATCATCTAGGGGTGCACCGGCAAAAACAGCAGGGGCTAAACTACGTGGGATTACATGTGCCCGTCGGACGACTCTACGCCCCGGATTTTTACGAGCTAGCACGCCTTGCTGAGGTTTATGGCAAGGGAGAAGTGCGGCTGACGGTGGAGCAAAACATAATTATACCCCATATTCCCGATGCAGTTCTGCCAAGTTTTTTGCAAGAACCCCTTTTGCAAAAGTTTCGCCCCTCTCCGCCCCCTTTGGAACGCCACCTTGTCTCCTGCACCGGCTCCCAGTTCTGTGGCTTTGCCCTCATTGAAACCAAAAATCGTGCCCTTGCCCTCGCCCGTTGGCTGGATCAACAACTGGTTCTACCGCGTCCTGTACGAATTCATTGGACAGGGTGTCCCAACTCCTGTGGGCAGCCGCAGGTGGCTGACATTGGTCTGATGGGCACCAAAACCCGGCGAAATGGCGAAACCGTTGACGCCGTGGATTTGTACATGGGTGGCAAGGTGGGCAAGGATGCTAAGCTGGGAACTTGTGTCAAAAAAGGGATTCCCTGTGACGAACTGCCGGAAGTTTTGCGCCAACTCCTGATTGAGCATTTTGGTGCACGGCCAGTCAACGCTGAAAACCCACCTGCCCCCACAGCCAAAGTAACCATGACAGTTAACTAGCTTAAACTCCTCTAAATCTATCATTCTTAATCCATCAACCGATCGCACTTCAGGATAAAGGACTAAAAACTATGGCTCATTTTTCTCGTCGTCGTTTTTTAATGACTGCGGCCGCTACAACCGCGACAACGTTTCTCTTCCATGGCTGCACCAACACCAACCAGCAGCAAGCCTCCCAGACGGCCCAACCGACCACTATGGCAGAAACCCCAGAAACCACCACTGCCAAATTGGGGTTTATTGCCCTCACCGATGCCGCACCTCTAATCATTGCTAAGGAAAAAGGGCTGTTTGCCAAGTATGGGATGCCGGATGTGGAAGTGGTGAAGCAGGCATCCTGGGGGGTGACCCGCGATAACCTAGTCCTAGGTTCAGAGGGAGGTGGCATTGATGGGGCTCACATTCTCACCCCCATGCCCTACCTTATGACCACCGGCACCATCACCAGTGGCAAAAAAGTGCCTATGTACATCCTGGCAAGGCTGAACACTAATGGTCAGGGAATTGTCCTTGCCAATGCCTATAAGGAGCTAAAGGTCAGCACCGATAGTAGCCCCCTGAAAAAGGCCTTCGCAAAAGCCAGGGCAGCGGGCAAGGAAGTCAAGGTAGCTGTGACTTTTCCGGGGGGTACACACGACCTATGGATGCGTTACTGGCTGGCTGCGGGGGGCATTAACCCAGAAAAGGATGTTTCACTGATTGTCGTGCCGCCACCCCAGATGGTGGCTAACATGAAAACCGGCACTATGGAGGCCTTTTGCGTTGGCGAGCCGTGGCCTCTCCAGGCCGTGAATCAAAAGGTGGGAGTTGGCGCAATCACCACGGGGGAGTTTTGGAAGGATCACCCTGAAAAATCCCTCGCCTTACGGGCAGATTGGGTTGACAAGCATCCAAAAGCGGCCAAGGCCATTTTGATGGCAGTGATGGAGGCCCAGCAGTGGTGCGATAAAGATGCCAACAAGCCGGAAATGGCCAAAATCCTCTCGAAGCGCGAGTGGCTCAAGGCGCCCGTGGAGGACATCCTAGATCGCTCTCTGGGCAAGTTTGACTTTGGCAACGGCCGCACTATCGAAAAACCTGAAGTAGCAATGAAATATTGGCGCGATACAGCTTCCTATCCTTACCAAAGCCATGAACTCTGGTTCTTAATAGAAGAAATTCGCTGGGGGTATTTGCCCGCTGATACGGACACTAAAGCATTGATCAAGCAGGTTAATCGCGAGGACTTGTGGCGGGAGGCGGCCAAAACCCTGGGCGTGCCTGCGGCGGAAATCCCCACCAGCACATCGCGGGGGGTAGAGAAGTTTTTCGATGGTGTGGCCTTTGATCCGCAAAATCCGCAGGCCTATTTAAGTAGTTTGGATTTGAAGAAGGTATAGGTTGACCATCAGTTTAAGACCCACTTTATCAAAGTGGCAAAGGAGGAAAAGAAATATGGTAAGTTACTCAAGAGAATTTATCGGGGTGCGGCGGCAACGCTGGCTAAAACTACTTAAGGCATTGCCCGTCTTCCGGAAAGTGACTATGGGCTGCCTTGGGGTGCTGTGCTTTTTGACGATTTGGCAGTTCTTATGTATAGTGGGGCTACTGAAGTTGCCGACACCGCTAAGGGTTATTGCCGACACCTGGGATTTGATTGTTAATCCTTTTTACCGGGGCAGCGGCAATGATGTAGGCCTGGGTTGGCAAATTCTCTCGAGTTTACGGCGAGTGGCGATAGGTTTCTCTCTGGCGGCGGTGGTGGGCGTGAGTATAGGAATGCTAATTGGCTCCAGTCGCCTCCTCTACGACGCAGTAGACCCGATTTTGCAGGTGCTGCGTCCTGTTCCCCCCCTGGCTTGGTTGCCGATTTCTCTGGCGGCCATGCGGGACAATGAGCCGGCGGCAATCTTTGTGATTTTTATCACCGCCGTTTGGCCTATTATCATAAACACCACTGTGGGGGTACAGCAAATACCTAGAGATTACAAAAACGTTGCAAGCATGTTGCGGCTGTCGCGGAGGGACTACTTTTTAAACATCCTTGTGCCCGCAACCCTGCCCTATGTATTCACGGGGCTGCGGATTGGCATTGGCCTATCGTGGTTGGCCATTGTGGCGGCAGAAATGCTCATAGGAGGTGTTGGCATTGGCTTTTTTATCTGGGACGCCTGGAACAGTTCTTTGATTAGTGAAATTATTGTTGCCGTGGTCTATGTGGGCATTATTGGTCTGGTGCTAGATCGCTCTGTGGCCTTTTTGGGACGACTGCTCAGCCACGGTGAAGAAGTGCATTCTTAATGTTTTTCCCCGATGGAATTGATGTAACTACTATGGCGAAGTCCCTACCCTTGATTGAAGTTGACCACGTAGACCAGGTTTTTGAGCTACCTGGAGGCGAGCGATACATTGCTCTCAAGAATATTCACCTGGAGGTCCAAAAGGGGGAGTTTATTTCCCTCGTCGGTCATTCCGGCTGTGGCAAGTCCACCCTCCTGAACATCATTGCCGGTTTTCAGCAGCCAACCAGGGGTGGAGTGGTGATGGCGGGCCGCCAAGTTACAAAACCGGGGCCGGAGCGCATGGTGGTGTTCCAAAACTACTCCCTACTACCCTGGAAAACTGTTTATCAAAATGTAGCCTTGGCAGTGGAAGCGGCACTGCCCCGTCTAAGTAAATCAGAACGGCGGCAACGGGTAGAAACTGCCTTGGAGCAGGTACACCTGAGTGCCGCGCGGGACAAGTACCCCAGCCAACTTTCGGGGGGGATGAAGCAGCGAGTAGCCATCGCCCGGGCTTTGGCAATTCAACCCCAAGTACTGCTTTTGGACGAACCCTTTGGCGCCCTGGATGCTTTGACGCGTGGGTTGCTACAAGACGAACTGATGCAAGTCTGCCAGGCGACAGAAACCACATGCATTATGGTCACCCACGATGTGGATGAGGCTCTACTGCTGTCGGATAGGGTAGTGTTGCTCACTAACGGTCCTGAAGCTCAAATTGGCCAGATTCTTAAGATTCCCTTTGCTCGTCCCCGCAATCGCCATGATGTCCTCAACCATCCTAGCTATTATGAGCTGCGCAACGAAATGATTTCTTTTTTGAATCAGCAAAGGCTTCGTCGCAAGAGCCACTACCCACTCCCGACAACGACTACCCCCTGCAAGGTGAGTCTAACCCTTGGCTTTATGCCCACCATCGACTGTGCCCCTCTGGTGGTGGCTAAGGAGTTGGGGTTCTTTGCTAAGCACGGCCTTGAGGAGGTTAGCCTGCATCGCGGGGAAAGCTGGCAGGAGCTGGTGAGGGGTGTGCTCAGCGGTAACCTCGACGGGGCACAGATGCCAGCGCCTATGCCATTGGCAATGACGTTGGGACTGGAGGGACAACCAGCCCAACCACTGATGGGCTCACTAGTCCTAAGCCGCAATGGCAGTGCCATAACCTTAAGTAGACGGCTTTGGCGGCAGGGCGTAAAAACCGCAGCTGACCTGCGGGCGTACATCGAGTCCACTGGCCAGCGTCTCCGCTTTGGCATTGTTCACCCGGCCTCGATGCAGAATCTCTTGCTACGTTACTGGCTAGCTGCGGCGGGCATTGATCCCGACCAGGACCTGGAACTACTGGTCATTCCAGCAGCACAGATGGCGCATCACCTAGAGGCGGGTTATATCAGCGGCTTTTGTGTGGAGCAACCCTGGAACTCTCAAGCAGTGCGTCTAGGGGAAGGGGTGATAGTGGCCACTGATCTGGAGATTTGGCCCGGGCGTCCTGAAAAAGTATTGGGGGTGCGTCCCGAATGGGTACAGGCACGACCCCAACAGCATCTGGCGCTAGTCAAGGCACTAATTGAGGCCTGTGAATACTGTGACACCATTAAAAACCGCGCCGAAATTGCTCAACTGCTCTGTCGGCCAGAATATGTGGGGGGTTCACCCGAAGAGGCGTACGCCGGTTTTGTGCACCCCTTAAACCGGGGAGATGACAGTGCCCCCGCTTTTCAACCTCGCTTTCACCAATTTTACGTGCACCGTTCCCTCTGTCCCCGGCAACCGGAGGGGCTTTGGATGATGACTCAGTTGGCACGCTGGCAACTCACTCCTTTCCCCAAGAACTGGCTAGAGATTGTCCAGCGGGTGCAGCGGGTAGAGCTGTTTAGCGCGGCTGCCCGGGAGCTACAGCTCCTCGAAAACGAGCCCGAGCGGCAGGCTTTTGCCCTATTTGACGGGGTTCCCTTTGAGCCCGACAATCCCCTTGCCTACCTTGAAGCGACGCCAATTCGCCGAGCTTTTGACATTCAGACCATCCCTTTTCTGGAAATGGTTTCTGTCTAAGTTTTTTCTCTGATTAAACTACGGTTGATTCCTATGAAAACCCTCTATCGCATTGAACCCCCTATTACCGCCACCAGTCATCTGCTCATTGATGGGGTGAGCAAAGTTTACCCCACCGTCAATGGCCCCCATGTAGTCCTAGATGACATTCACCTCTCAGTAGAAAGTGGTGAATTTGTCTGCATCATTGGCCATTCTGGTTGTGGCAAAAGTACCCTTCTGAACATGGTGGCGGGCTTCACCAGCCCGACTTACGGAGAAATTCGTCTCAATGGGGCACCGGTAATTCGTCCCGGCCCAGAACGTATGATGGTGTTTCAAAACTATGCGCTACTGCCTTGGTTGACGGCGTACCAAAACATAGAGTTGGCAGTCAAGTCCGTCTGCCCCCACCTAACACGCCAACAACGAAGGAAAATAGTAGAAGAACATCTGGAAATAGTGGGACTGACCGCCGCCGCCCACAAGCGTCCGGCGCAACTGTCGGGTGGCATGAAACAGAGAGTAGCCATTGCCCGTGCCCTGGCGATTCGTCCTGAGGTTCTGTTGTTGGACGAGCCCTTTGGCGCCCTAGATGCCATCACCAAAGAAGAGCTGCAAGATGAGTTGCTGGAAATTTGGCACAGCCACAAACTGACGGTATTGATGATCACTCATGACATTGACGAGGCTCTTTATTTAGCGGATCGGGTGGTGATGATGACCAACGGGCCAGCTGCCCGCATCGGTGAGATTCTGGAAATTCCCTTTCCTAGACCAAGGCTACGGTCTCAACTTTTTGAAGACCCACAGTATTGCCATTTGCGCAACCGCATCGTGGATTTCTTGTACACGCGGTTTGGGCATTAGGGGAGGTGGGGTTATGAGTAAGTCCAGGGATTGGCTACAGACTGGCTCACCGGCAGTCCGAGCCGATGCCTCTCCGTTGGTACAACAAGTGGCAACCAACCCCCATTTTATTTCTACTAGTCCTGTCTCCTCCTTGTGTCCCTATTGTGGGGTTGGCTGCGGCCTCGAAGTTGTAACCCAAGGACAGGGGAACTACAAGGTTAGGGGAGATCGCCGACATCCCTCGTCCCAAGGCATGGTTTGCGTAAAGGGTGCGACAATACTAGAGGCCATGGACCGGGATCGTCTTGCCTATCCTCTATGGCGGGAAAATATGGATGAGCCCTTTACGGTAATTTCCTGGGATGAGGCCCTCTCCCGCCTGGTGCAGAGGCTTCAAGAAGTACGGCAGAGTCAGGGAACCGATGCTATTTGCATGTACGCCTCGGGTCAATTGCAAACGGAAGACTATTACGTAGCGCAAAAACTTATCAAGGGCTGTTTGGGCACCAACAACTTTGACACCAACTCGCGGCTTTGTATGTCCTCTGCCGTGTCAGCCTACATGGCCAGCTTTGGCTCCGATGGTCCTCCATGCTGCTATGATGATTTGGAAGCCACCGACTGTGCCTTTCTCATTGGCACGAACACCGCCGAATGCCATCCCATCGTCTTCAATCGACTGCGCAATCACCATAAACGAAATCCCAATGTTAAGCTGATCGTTGTGGACCCGCGTCGCACCCCCACAGCTGAAGTGGCCGACCTTCACTTGGATATACGCCCTGGCACTGACATTGATTTGCTCCACGGTATTGGCCATTTGCTCTTGCGGTGGGGATATGTCTGTAAGGAATTTGTTGATAATCACACTCGTGGCTTTGACGACTATGTAAGACTTTTGGCAGCCTACCCGCCGGAGAAGGTGGCTGAACGTTGCGGCATTAGGCAAGAGGACCTGGAACGGGCGGCGCGCTACTGGGGAAACGCCCAGGCCGTGTTGTCCCTGTGGTCCATGGGCATTAACCAGTCGGCAGAGGGCACTGCTAAAGCGCGTTGTCTGATTAACCTACACCTGCTCACCGGGCAAATAGGTCGTCCCGGCAGTGGCCCTTTTTCCCTAACAGGACAACCCAACGCCATGGGAGGACGGGAGGCCGGGGGGCTAGCACACTTATTGCCGGGTTATCGCCAAGTTACGAATCCCCGGCATCGGCAGGAGGTGGAGGATTTTTGGGGCCTGTTACGGGGACAGATCAGCCCTCGCCCCGGACGTACGGCCTGGCAGCTAATAGAGGCTCTGGAAAGAGGCGAAATAGGCTTTCTTTGGATCGTAGCGACCAACCCCGTGGTGAGTATGCCCCACCTGGAGCGGGTCAAAAGGGCTCTACGTCAATCCCCCTTTACGGTTTATCAGGATGCCTACTTCCCCACCGAGACGGCGGCCTATGCTCATCTCCTTTTGCCTGCTGCCCAATGGGGGGAAAAAACAGGGGTGATGACCAACTCTGAACGCCGAGTTACTCTAGCGCCGGCCTTTCGCTCGCCACCGGGGGAGGCCCGCCCCGACTGGGAAATCTTTGCAGAGGTGGGGCGACGATTGGGCTATGCAAGACAGTTTGATTTTCCCGACGCCGCTGCCGTCTATGCCGAGTTTGTCCAACTTACCGCGGGCCGCCCCTGTGACCAGTCGGGGCTAAGTCATGAACGTCTGGCACGCCTGGGAGCAGTGCAATGGCCCTGTCCCGCGGGCTGTAGCGATGAAGAAGCCCTAGCCCCTAAGCGCCTTTACACCGACTGGCGTTTCCATACACCCGATGGGAAAGCTCGTTTTTGTATTACCCACAGCAAGGGAGTTGCCGAACCCACTGATGCCGTGTACCCCTTCCTCCTGACCACGGGTCGCCTTTATGGCCACTGGCACACCCAAACCCGCACCGGCCGCATTCCTAAAATTCAGAAAATGCATCCTAGTCCTTTTGTGGAAATGCACCCAAGTGATGCGGCAAATCTGAATCTCAAAGACGGCGACTGGGTGGAGGTGCGTTCGCGCCGGGGAATGGTCTGCCTGCCGGTGACGGTAACTGAGGCTATTCGGCCGGGGACTCTTTTTGTCCCTATGCATTGGGGGTTTCTATTTGCTGAAAATGCCGAGGCTAACCAACTGACCCACCCCACAGCCTGCCCCGTATCCCAGCAGCCTGAACTCAAGGCCTGTGCCGTCCAGGTACTTCCTCTCAAGGGAAAGCCAAAGCCTTTTTCCACTAGGCCTTTTTTGGGGGTGAAAAATGGAATCCAAAAAGGGTGATGAGACAAAAGAGAACCGAATCATGTCTCACTTTTTTGGTTTTGAGGCTGATTTCGCCGCCACACTGCGCTGCATTCCAATGATTGTGCGCTATAAGCTGGATTTATGTGGTGTGAAGCTGAAGCTGTCACACTGGCATCAGTTGACACAAAATCAGCGGCAATGGCTTGTAACTGCTCCCTGCGATAGCCCAGAAACAAGGGACAACTATCGTCAACAACTACGGGATTGGGTAACCCAAAACCATGGGGCCCCTCCCAGCGATTTGGAAATGCCCCAGCCATTTCCCTGGGACATCATAACCGAAATACCGGAAACTGTGCAACAACAACTGACCAAAGTTCCCCACCACACCCTAACCGTGGAAAAGTGGGCGGCCTTGACACCATTGCAACGCTTTGCCCTCGTCAAACTCAGTCAACCAGGCCACGAAAATCGTAACTTCTGGCCGGCTTTGCAGGAATTTGGCCTGGCTTAGGCGGCACTTCACCTCTTATTTGCTGTTTATCATTCACTTTGATAGGCTAACACTGGCTATGGATTCAATTCATCAATCAACCCCCTGCCATGAGCCCTAAGAGAACATCCGTAGTCATGGAGAGCTACACCTGTTATACGGCTTATTAACCAATTAGCGACTTTAGAGGGGACTACTCTAGTAATGGTATCATCCCGACGGTGTCTACGCCAACCGCTCACCAAGTCGTAGCCCTCTTGTAGTTTAGCTAACAACAAGGGAATGTCAGCCGGGTCATTTTGCAAATCCCCATCCAGGGTGACAATAAATTGACCACGGGAATTTTCAAAGCCAGCCGCCATAGC
Organism: Geminocystis sp. M7585_C2015_104; assembly: GCA_015295805.1. NCBI lineage: Bacteria > Bacillati > Cyanobacteriota > Cyanophyceae > Chroococcales > Geminocystaceae > Geminocystis > Geminocystis sp. M7585_C2015_104. The sequence continues at coordinate 12,892 of DVEF01000079.1, forward strand.
AGCCGTTTGGCCATAATTACGTCTTAACGCCACAACCCTAAGACGGGGATTGACCATGGCCAGATTTTTCAGTATTTTTAAAGAGCAATCCTGAGAGCCATCGTCTACACAGACAATTTCATACTCATAACCGGTGTCCTTCAGACTCTCTTCAATAGACTGGATGAGGATAGGAATATTATCCTCCTCATTGTATATGGGGACAACTATGGACAAGTCCATTGCTTAACGCCACCAGAGTTGGTGATTATAGTGTAAAACAATACCTCATGGAGAAAGATAGTAGACGGAGGCACATAAACCCCTCTACAAAAGCTAAGACTTAGAGCCACCTCATCGTAAACATCTCTAAACACATCCCTATCCACTTCTTGGGGTAAGGACTTTTTGGTGGTATTCCCCACCGGCCTAATACCAATTTCCTCAGCCCTCTTTTTAACCTTCTGACGGCCCTGAGCTCTGAAATTAGCAAGTATAACCCCTATAGCCCTCTTATTCTCATTGGCTCGCCTGATATCTTCCAAGGCCCTGCTATAGCCATACCTTTGATTGGAAGCCCCTTTCTGAGAACCTGTCCCATCAAGAAAGCTTATAGCCATTTTATCCTCCTCATAACAGATGCACAAGCTGAACGCACTGTTTCTGATATCCTTGAAAAAACCTCATGGGCCTCTTGTAGTCTCCTGCAGTCAGGTCACCCTTATTTTCCCAGTGAGGCCTTCTCACATAGGTCAAAGGATATTCTACTTGATACTGTCCTGTTATAGAACTCCTGAAAATGTAGAAGTGAAAGCACATGAGTCTGGGGGCAGAAGTAGAACTGTTGAGCCAACTGCTGAAAACTGTTAATATAATAAAAAAAATCAATCCCTATCCCCTAACCCCTACATGCTACCCCCTTTCTACCAATGGGGCCCGCGGGATATTGTTACAAATCTAACAGTCCAGGATTATCTGTTCAATGACACTTTCTCTTAGATCCTTTCCTAGTATTTTTGAGAGCTTGTTGTAAATAGATTCTTTATACTTCTTAATTATACTTCTGTGCTCCCGGAATTCTTCTTTCAGCCTAAAAAATCTTTGGTTATTTTCCTTTTCCTGGTAGGAGATAACTTCTATATTTACCAGGGAATTCAGGCAATCAATTAGGGTTTTGCCGTTTATTTCGGGGTATTTTTGGTTTATTTTCTCTTGAATGGTGTTTAGAGTATATTCTTCTGATAAAAGGGTGATGGCTGCGGTGATTTTCAAAAAATCTTCGGAATCAATCACTATAATTCGCGGTTTTTGAGTTTCAAGAATATCTCTATAGTTTTCCGGGGAGTGGACAAAATTATCATCTAGGGGGGGCAGGGGTATAAAGGCTTCAATGGTGGCATCACGAAAGGCTATCTTTGCCTGGCATTTTTCACCTATCAGTATTTGTAAATCAGTGTCACGACAGATGTACTGTAGAAATTTTACAAATTTAGGAAAACCGACTTTCGATGGGTGAAAATCTTTTATTCCATATTTGAAAGCTTCTCTGACTACCGACACGTAAATACCGGAGCTAGATAACAGTTTTGCCGCCTCTTTGTCTTCAGCAAACCACTGCAATATTTTGAGAGAGTGTTGGATAATTTCCTCTCTATTATCGGATGAAATTCTCTCCAGAGATTTTGACATTCTTAGGATTAGGGGATGGGTAATTTGTGTCTTTTCCGATTCTTTTTTGTCCTCTTCAGGGGTTCTGTTCTCACTATTGTTTTCTTTATCTGGCTCTTCTATGGTTATAAATTGGTCACAAATGGACTCGAATACCTGATTGGTAGAATACTTATAACCACAGCCAATAACGTATTTTCCATACTCATGTAGTTTTCTGGCTACAGCGGAGAATCCTCCATCGCCGGAGACAATTACAAAAACATCAATATTCTTTCTAACATAGGCCAAATCGATGGCATCTACTGCTAGTTGTATGTCGGCCGCATTTTTCTTTTGATAGTAGGAAAAACCAAAGATCTGCACTGGCTCAATTCCCAGTTCGTTTATCTCTTTCTTCATGAAGGAAAGACGATAATCACTCCAATTTGCATAGGCTTTTTGGACCAGCACCCTTTCTACTTGCGGAAGGCTTATTATCTCCTGAAATATGCTTTTTAGTGATATTTTACTAATATATTTTTGCTCCAGACTGTAGCCCTTTAACAGATTTTCTACATCGTAAAATATAGCAGTATTGCCGTTCATGCAAAACTTTGAACGAGGTTTTTTATCGGTATTACACTAACCAACCCTCCCCTATCTTAGCAGAGAAGTATAACAAACTCCAAGGGGCCGCTCTTGGTATAAAATTCACCGGCGTCAAGGGGGATTGACCATTGAGTTTTGGGGGAGCAACCGGAGAAAATAGGGAGATAAAGGGAATAAAATATTGAAGAGGGGAAACAATGACTAAATGGGTTACGATAGCATCCTAGTGGAATTAAAGCTGGAGCCTATTAGGGCCGATAGCTTGTTTTTTCTAAAGCTATTACATAAAAATTAATATTATGGAAATATTAGACTACTGGATAAAACTGGTAGGGCAAATACGGGAAAAGACTAACTCCCTCCTAGCATATGTTGAAAACCATACAGAAAAATTCCAACTGGTGGTAAAAGGTTTATTGCCAAGCCGGGGAAAGTCAAAATTCTCATCCTAATCCCTGAGAAACTCCAAAATGTGATTTGACACGGTGTCTGGTTTTTCCAGATGAGGCACATGCCCACATTCCTCAATCCAAATTAACTTGCTGTGGGGGAGTAGCTGCTGAAAACGAGTGGCTGGGTTTGTGCCCAGGATTTTGTCTTGTCTGCCCCACAGTATTAAAGTAGAACATAGTATTTTACCAAGTTGTGCACTGAAATCCCCATAACCTCCGCTTCTGGTAAAGGAAATTAATGCCTGACTCCAGTTGTCACACAGGGTATGTAGGGAAGCACAACACCTGGCATCCTCGTTGGCAAGACTGGGATTGTAGTAGGCTTTCTCGCTAATTTTTTGTCTTACTAAAGAGTTGCGCAAAAACTCAGTAGCCAGATAACCAAAGGGGAGGAAAGTGGCAATTCGACTAACCAGTGGCGGTTTTGTCAAGCCTACACTGTCGATAAGAATGAGTTTTTCTACTATGTGGGGATGGCTAAGACAAAAGTCAATGGCGGTGGCGCCTCCCATAGATGCCCCTATTAACACCATTGGTTGTTTAATGACTTCTGCCCAAAAATGATACACATGTGCTTTAATGGTAGCGGGGGAGTAATTCAAGTTTGGCAGTCTTTGGGTAAAACCGAAACCCAGCAAGTCCAATGCCCACACCTGACAGTGGTTGCTCAATTTGGGTATTAAACGTCGGAATTCTAATAGGGAACTGTCAAAGCCGTGTAATAATAACAGGGGCCTATTCCTTTTTGTCTTTCCCTGATGGATGTAACTGGTGACAATGGGACTTTGGCAAATACTTGTTTTTAGGGGGATGAATCGAATTTGGTTGAATGTCTCACGGGATGTGCTTTCTTGCAACTGCTTTGCTCTTTGCTGAATTTGGGGTGACAACATGCCCTAACTTGCCTTTTTTAATCAAATAATACTGACTTATTGTCTCCTGTTCCGGGACTAGTTTATTCTATTAGCAATTCGGGAAACTCATTTAGGGTTTCGTCTAGGGATTCTAAGTCTAGGTTTTCAATATCCTTCTTTATTTTTTCGACGTATTTTAACAATGTTTCCTCATGATACCTGATGGCTTCCTCCCTTAGGGCTTCCGCGAATTTCTTTATCTTGGATATAATTTTTGTCTCTTTAATTTCCAGCCACTGTTTTTTGTATACATCTCCCATCTTTTGCTTCAGTTCAACACTGGATAGGGCTTTCCCTGAGTTTAAGTCTATGGTTTTGTTGCTGGTTTCTTTTGCTTTCTTCTCATTAGAAAGTACTTTTTGAACCAATTCTTTTAAGTCCTCTTTTTTTAGGGGTTTCAATAACAAGCCTTGGAGCCCCTCCCACTGTTTTACTTGTTCGTATTTTTCAGGAGATGTGATGACGATAAGGGGTATATTTTTTGTGTCCTCATGGTTTCTAAGGGTTTTCACAAGTGCTTCTTCTGGTGAATTATTAATCCCCAATAGGAGCATTTCTGGGTTATATTTTCTTGTTAAGTTGATGGCTTCTTCCCCGGATTCGGCGTAAATTACATGACGGTTATTGCCTTGAAAATACTCTCTGATTGTCGCCAAATCTGACTCAGTTTCGTTTACCACTAGTACACATGGTGTGAAGATTTGTGGGTCAAAGTTGTGTTTTTCTAGGGAAAAAATAGGGGTCACATTCGGGAAGCATACTGTAAATTTACTCCCCACGCCCACCCGGCTTTCTACATGAATATGTCCCCGGAGGAGAGACACTAGTTTCTTGGTAATAGTCAAACCCAAACCAATTCCTTCATACTGGCGAACAGTTTGTTCATCTTCCTGGGTAAATGCCTCAAAAATTCGCTCCAATTGATCTTTTTTAATGCCAATGCCAGTGTCTTCTACAATTATCCTAAATCCACAACAGTTGGGCTTGTTATTACTATCAATCCCTTGGGCAAACACTTTTACATATCCCCGGTGGGTGAACTTGATAGCATTTCCAATTAGATTGAATAGTATTTGCCTTAATCTTATTTCGTCAAACAGGATATTGTCTGGGCAATTTTCGCCCACTATCAGCTGAAAATCTAGGTTTTTTTCTTTGGCTTTGAAGGAAAAAACTCCCATGACATCTCTTAACAGTAGTCTTAACTGCATTGGATTGTGGTTGACGGGCATTTTCCCCGCTTCAATTTTCGACAAATCCAGGATATCATTAATCAGGGATAAAAGGTTGTTTCCACTGCTTATAATAGCTTCAAGATAGTCTTTTCCCTTTTCGTCAGCAATTATGTCTCGAAGCAACTCGGCGAAACCGAGGATTGTATTCAGGGGAGTGCGAATTTCATGACTGATATTAGCTATGAATTCGCCTTTGGCTTTGCAGGCTATTTCTGCTTTTTCTTTTGCTTGTTTTAACTCTTCGGATTGTTTCTTAATTTCCTCGAACAAATTAGCCTGTTCGATGGCAACACCCAGCTGAACTGCTATTTGTTTTAGTATGTTAACATGACGAGGTTGCCAATGGTAGGGATGACGATAATAACAGGCCAATAATCCCCATAGTTTATTGCCGCAAAAAATTGGGATTGTACATAGGGATTTTATGTTGTACTCTCGGTATTTTTGACGGTGACAAGGGGATAATTCACACTCATCTAAGTTATCAACAGTGAGAATATCGCCGTGACGGTATCTCCCTCCCTTTAGAGATTGTAGGTAGGAATCATCCCAAACTCCATTGTGGTGATGGAGGAGGGAGACGGAATCGCGACGACGATTTTCTGCCACAAAACTTCCCCCCCAATCCTCCCGAAATTTGTATACTGCCACTTGATCACAACCTAGTAGATTCCTCACCTCGGCGGTAGTGGTATCGCAGATGGATTGAAAGTCTACTGTTTCCCTCATTTTTTGCATTATGGAGTTAACTGTCTTTTGGAGGAGGGCATTTTCTCTTAAGGCGATTTCTCTTTGTTTTTCCACCGTCACATCAATCACAATTCCATTCCAAATTAGACTGCCTCCTGAGATTTTCTGTGGGGAGGAGTGGATGCGTATATATTTGGTTTTACCACTGGGGGTGAGGATTTGACAGTCAAAACTAAGGGGGCTACAATATTGTTTTGATAACTGGATAGCTCGCTCTAGTTGTTGTTTTTCTTCTTGGTTGATACAGGAGAGTATTCTATTTATGTCCTGAATAGCCTCTTCGGGAGTGCACTCAAAAATGTCCTCTACTGCCCTACTGACGAAGGTGAAAAAACACTCATGGGGTGGGTCATATTTTAGTTGAAACACCATTCCCGGGATAAAACTGGCAATTTGTTTGATTTGAATATTGCTTCCCCATACATTTACGTCTTCCCACCTTCCGGCCTCCAGACAGATGTACTGTTCATAATAGACTTTTAATGCACTAATTACCTTTTGTTCTAGAATATCAAACTGCAGATTGTGAGTTTCTAAGTAGTCCAACACCTCCTCGTTTTTTAGGAGTGAGCTTCTTGTTTCCCTGTCTATTTTGTCAGTGGAAATTACCAGAATCTTAGGGAGGAAGTTATTGATTTTTGCCCTTATTGTTCTAAAAAAATAATCGGATATGTTTGTGGAATTAGATATGATGACAAACAGGAGGGACAGATTCAACTCTTCGGGGGAAATATTCTGTAAGTTGTCCAAAAGACGGCAGGGTTTATTAAGGAAATAGATGTTGTCACAATATTGTTTTAACTGGCGGAAAAGTTGTGCTCCCCCCCCGACACATAGAATATCCCAGTGGCTTTTACGGGCAATTGTTTCCTGGGTCAGGTTGACGGCTACCATTGGTGGTGGGCTGATATGATTTTTTTAGGACGGTTAAAGGGGGAAAAACCCCGGATGGTTGTTGGTTTATACTTGGCCTACACTGGCAATTATAATTGCAAAACCGGAGCTATTATGATTTTAGTTTAAAAGGTTTTTCCTGCCACTGGATGTGCCATTGTTTGTCATGGAGATATTGGATGAGGACAGTGGCAGTTTTGAGATTACGACAAAACCAATATTGTGTTTCTTTACCCTCAGCGGCAAAGGTGACTTGATACTGATAGGCATGTGCTAGAGTACGCAATAACCCCGGGTATTTTCTTAATTCCCTTTGGATTTCGGTGTGGGAATAGGTGACTAGGGGATGTTTTTGAAAGTGGGGGGGTATTTTTATTTTCCGACGTCGGCCAACGTCGGCAGGGGGGGATGGAGTGGTAGTGCGTTTTGGGGATTTGCGGGGAAAGAGGGGCCACATGGACTCTTGGGAGTGTTATCGTCATTCATATGAGAGTTAATATCTAATACCCACCACCAGAGACTAGGCGGCAAAAGATTTGCCACAACCACAGGTTTGGGTGGCATTGGGGTTAGTGAATTGGAAGCCTCCGCCTATGAGGGCGTCGCTATAGTCCAGTTGTAGCCCGTACAAATACAAAAGGCTCTTGCGATCACAAACTATTTTAAACCCATCATAGTCGAAGACTTCATCGTGTTCAGTGATGTTGTTGGGGGATTCAAAGTCCATCATGTAGGACATACCCGAACATCCCCCTTGTCTTACACCTACTCTCAGACATAGTTCACTGTTTCCTTGTTTTTCTCTCAATGTTAAGAGATGTTTAAGAGCCCTTTCAGTAATGATAATGCCTCTTTTTGGTGTTACTGTTTCTGTCATCTTTGTTCCTAATTCCAAGTGAGGTTATTTCTATTTTAGATTACTCCCCCCCTTCAGGTCACTTATTTTTCCTATCACAAGTTCCCTATTTTTACTTCAGTGTTATTACTTACTACCCTCTAAAAAGCGCATCCGGGAAAACTACGTGTCTTTTTTGAATTTTTATTAAAGATAATGTTAAATATGGGCTATTAAAAAATATTTCAATGAAGATAGTATAAAGGAAAAATCGGAGTCTAAAAAGGGGAAAGAGATTGATCTTTTGGACTATTTGCCCTATAATCAAAAAGTAGGTTACAGGAAAAATTTTAAAGGGAAAAAGGAAAATGAAAAGCGTAAAATTGTCTCTCTGTCTACTACCAGTGACGGCTCTCGTGGCGGCGGCAGGCGTAAGTGTTAATGCGGAGGCGGCTCAAGCAGTCAGTGTAACGGGAGGTCGTCCTAGTAGCAGTATTACCATCAATGGACTAAGCAGTCTCTCCTTTCAGGGGAGTGGGGGCTTGGGCAGAGCCAATGTGTTTCTGAATTTCCGGACAATAGATGGTATAAGTGCCACGGGGATGTTTACAAGTCTGTCACCCAGTTTAAGCAACCTGATAGGCACAAATGATAGTAGTGCGGGGTTTGCCATACGCGATCTAACCTTTACTGCACCGGGGGTAGGCGGCAGTCCCTTTTATACCAATTCTGGTATGACTTCCTTTATAAACTTCGGCACCAGGACATGGAGAGGTTTTACTGGCAACCTTAGTTTTGACTTATCGCCGGCAACTTATACTGTTTTGGCTTCAAGGGGAAGACCTAGTGTGGTATCTTCCAACCCTGAGTTTACAGGCATTTTGAAATTTGGTAGCAGGAGCCTTCCCGCCACAGGCACTCTAACTTCCAGTCGTTCCGGGGACACTTCCAGTTATACTCTCACTCTGGAGGTGGAAGTGCCTGAGCCCGTTACAATTCTGGGTACCGGTTTAGCCCTGGGTTTAGGGGTGTTGTTCAAGCATCAACAGTCAAAAAAACAATTAGTCAGAGGCTAGGTTAGGATTCCTGATTCTGACAGTTGTACCTTCTGCTATGGGGGGTTTAACCCGGTGGATTTTTGTTCTTTTTTTATTTTTTTTTTTAAACTAAATATTTACCGGTGAGAAAAGAGGATTCCTGGAGATTTCAAGGGGGGATATTGTCTCGCCCATTAGAAACAATCGCATTTTCGGCAGGATCCTGATTATAGTTGTTGTAACTGTTGGGGAGGATTATAGAACTGTAAGATTGGAAGGGGAGGGACAAGAAAATGGTAAACATGGGCTGCCAGAAATTGCTACCCTTAGCGGAGGCAGTGGTGATGGGCACTGTTGGTTTTGTGGTAGCCCTGTAACCGTGGATGTTGCCTAGGCGGTTCCCATAAAAAGCCACAGGAGAGGACTTTTCCTTCTACTGGCTTGGTGGTAAAGGCGAAAAAGAGGGGGACAAAACAAGCTCCACCACAGAATTTGGCTCTCTTAGGGGTGGCAGGGGGGATTATGATTTTCTCCCCGATTTGGCCTTGGAGGAAGTATTTTGTAATATTTTTGTAGTAAAAATCCAAGAGGAGATGTTGTGGCTGAGACTCCTACATGCGGAGGGCTGGGAGAAACAGGAAGGGGGAATGTGCTGAAATCTCAAACAATTCTGGATAGCACCACTTGGAATGGGGGCGCGCTAGCACCCACAGTGTGGTGCCTGTGGTAGGGGAAACACGCGAACCTGTTACAATGGCGGGTAAGGGTTTAGCCCTGGGTTTGGGGGTGTTGTTTAAACAACGGCAGTCCGGGTAGGGGGCTGTTAGAGGAGGGCAATGTGAACTAGGGCATCTCCCTGGTTTACAAGGGGGTTTTGCACATGTCCTATGATTATCCCCCTCACAGTGGACTTTACAGCCACAGTCCTATTGCCAAAAGCGTCGGTGATGGTGCCGATGACTTGTTTTTTCTCCACCACTGCCCCCAAATGGCTTCTAAACTGGAACATACCACTATGGGGTGCCCTTAACCATTTGGACTGTTGGATGCGGATGGGGGGGGGTAATTCCTCGTAACAGCAGGGATGTTCATACATGCCGAGAACCCCCATTACTCGGAAGATTCCCCTTATGCCCACGTCAATGGCATAGTCGTCAAAACGGAGTGCTTCTCCGCCTTCGTAGAGGAGAATGGGAATACCCCGACTACTGGCTGCCTGTCGCAGGGAACCGTCTCTGGTATTGGCATGAATCATTACGGGACAGTTGAAGGCCTCGGCTATTTTTAGTGTTTCGGGATCGTCCAGATTTGCCCTTATCTGGGGTAGGTTAATACGATGTATTGCCGCCGTATGTATATCGATACCGTGAGTACACTTGTAAACAATCTCCCGCATGAAGAGATGGGCTAGACGGGAGGCAAGGGAACCATTTTCAGACCCGGGAAAGCAACGGTTTAAGTCTCGTCTGTCGGGCAGGTAGCGGGACTGTTCAATAAAGCCGAAGACATTGACTATGGGCACAGCAATAAGGGTACCCTTTAGATAACGGGGATTTACTTGGTTTACCACCTGTCGGATGATTTCTACGCCGTTGATTTCATCTCCGTGGATGGCGGCACTTATCCACAGCCTAGCACCACTTTCCAAACCGTTTATTACTGTCACTGGTAGACAAATTAGTGTTTGGGTTGGCAATCTTGCCACTGGTATTTCTAGTTGTTTTACTACTCCCGGTGGGATGATTTCTCCTGCAATTTTTATCTGGTGTTCTTTGGTTTTTTCCTCAGTTTTGTCCATTTTTTTGCTTCTATTAACCCCGGTGGGGCTGAAAACTTGCCCGAGAAGCTGATTTGTTATATCTATTCATGTAAATGATAATACTCAATACTACCATTTTGTGGCCAGGATTATTACTCACTGTTGGTGGTGTAATTTTTCTTTCTGGGATTAACATGAAGGGGGGATTTTGAGGCTGTATTGGGGAGTGGGTAGGCATGACAATTTCTCTGGACAAAACCGGCTTAGCCAGTTTAACCAAGTAACCAGTTTAACCAAATAGTCCTATGGGCCTTCCAAGCCTGTAAGGGCGACTAATATTAGGGTACGGGTATAGCATTTTACTCTTAAAACCAACCAACTAACTTAAAACCGACCAATAATGCCATTTTCCGTTATCCCTCTGTCTAACACAGACGTGGGGGATTTCGACTGCCTTTTTTCCACTTCCTTTGACAATCCTTTTTTCTTCCCCTGCTGACTGCACCCCTCTATAAGGAATGCCTGGTAATGAGAATCATTATAACTATATTCAATAAGCTATTGAGATACAGTAGCAATAGAAGCGATTGAGCCGGAGATGTATGACAAGACTATGAGAAAAAATCTCAACAGACTGGCAGACTATTGCAAAGGTAAGAATTTTGTTCGTTAATTTGTTCTTCGCAAAACCGAATGAATCCAGGCACGGGAAAAAGGTTTAACCACATAGTCATCAGCACCCGGTAAAAATTATATATTACGACCAGCTACATAACCCGGAGCAGTCAGCATGATTATGGAAATATAACACTTCTTCCGCAACCCCCGAAACAACCCATAACTAGTCATGGGAAGACGGGTTTCTAGAATCCGACGTATGCTAGCCTCGTTTTCTACTACTAGGATTTTCTCCTTGCGGTTTTCCAACTTTCTCCCCCTCTTAGGGGGTTACAAAAAAAGCCTCCCACTGGGGGAGACAAACAGAAAAGGGGGTGTTTTATTATTCTACTTAGCGAGGGCTAGTTCTCTTTCTTTGGCCTCCCGGATGACCTCTTCGGCTACATTTTTAGGACAGGGGGCATAATGGGAAAATTCCATAGAAAATTGTCCTCTGCCGGAAGTCATGGTGCGCAAGTCGCCGATGTAGCCAAACATCTCACTGAGGGGCGCTTCGGCTTTGATTCTCACGCCAGTGGGGGTGGACATTTGGGATTTGATCATGCCGCGACGACGGTTCAAGTCACCAATGACGTCTCCCACATGGGCTTCTGGGGTGAAGACGTCTACTTTCATAATTGGTTCTAATAGTTGGGGTGCGGCTTTGGGGATGGATTGACGATAGGCGGCACGGGCGGCAATTTCATAGGCGATGGAACTGGAGTCCACAGGGTGATAGGCGCCGTCAGTGAGGATTACTTTGAAGTCCACACAGGGGTAGCCCGCCAATACACCCCTCTCTTTACTAGCCTCAAACCCCTTTTGTACTGCGGGCCAGAACTCCCTAGGTATGTTGCCACCTGTAACACGAGACTCGAACTGGAATCCGGACCCCGGCTCGCCTGGTTCTATGATATAGTCAATGCGGGCAAATTGTCCAGCCCCTCCGGTTTGTTTTTTGTGGGTGTAGCTGTCTTGTACTGCTCTAGTAATGGTCTCCCTGTAGGCTACTTGGGGTTTGCCCACCTCTACCTCTACACCATAGGTGCGTTTGAGGATGTCTACTTTGATTTCTAGGTGTAATTCGCCCATGCCTTTAATGATGGTCTCACCGCTTTCCTGGTCAGTTTCTACCCGGAAGGAGGGATCTTCTTGTACCATTCTGGTGAGGGCGGCGATCATCTTTTCGTTGGCGCCTTTTTGTTTGGGTTTGATAGCCACGGAAATAACTGGATCGGGGAATACCATGGGTTCGAGGGTGGCTGGGGATTCTGGGTCACAGAGGGTGTGGCCGGTTTGGACGTTTTTCAGACCTACCAGGGCTACTATATCCCCTGCCTGGGCTGATTCTATCTCCTGACGCTCATTGGCATGCATTTCCACAATCCGGCCAATGCGTTCAGTCTTGCCAGTAGCAGTGTTAAGGACGGTCATGCCTTTTTCGATGCGGCCGGAGTAAATCCGTATAAAGGTGAGGGCTCCATACCGGTCATCCATAACCTTGAAGGCCAAGGCTCTCAACGGCAGGTTGGGATCAACTATGGCATAGTCTCCCGTTTCATGACCCTCCAAATCGATTATGGGTTGTGGTTTTACCTCATTGGGTGCGGGAAGATAGTCCACCACCCCGTCTAACACCAACTGCACCCCTTTGTTTTTGAAAGAGGAGCCACAGAAGGTGGGGAAGAAGGACATGTTAATAGTGCCCTTGCGGATGCATTTTTTCAGTTCCTCTACGGTGGGTTCCTCCCCTTCTAGGTATTTTTCCAGAATCTCGTCGTCCTGTTCTACCGCAGTTTCTATCAAACGCTCCCGATATTCCTCCACCTGGTCCTTCATATAGTCGGGCACCTCTTCGATGCGGTAGTTCATGGGATCGCCAGAATCGTCCCAAATCCAAGCCTTCCGGGTTAACAGTTCTACTACCCCCTTGAAGTCATTTTCCACCCCGATGGGCAGCACCATTACCAGGGGTTTAGCCCCCAATATTTCCTCGATTTGCTTTACCACCCGGAAGAAGTCTGCCCCCGTTCTATCTAGTTTATTTACATATATAATACGAGCAACCCTGGAATCGTTGGCATAGCGCCAGTTGGTTTCCGACTGAGGTTCAACTCCCCCTGAGCCACAGAAAACGCCAATGCCTCCGTCCAGGACTTTGAGGGAGCGATACACTTCAATGGTAAAATCCACGTGTCCAGGGGTGTCGATGATATTCAGTTGATGCCCCTTCCAGTAACAGGTGGTAGCAGCCGACTGAATGGTGATGCCCCTTTCCCTTTCCTGTTCCATGAAGTCGGTGGTAGCCGCCCCTTCGTGGACCTCTCCCATTTTGTGGATTTTCCCTGTTAATTTCAGGATTCTTTCGGTAGTGGTGGTTTTTCCTGCATCTACGTGGGCAAATATGCCTATGTTCCTATACTTGCTTAGATCTTTGACCATGATAGTGTTTCTTTAGATTACAAAAAAAAAACAAGATCTACCTGTTCTATTCCGAGCATGCCTGGAGGGGCGGTTGTTTTTCTCCCCACAGGAGAGTCTTTGCCAACACTAAAATTCTGATTTCCCCTCTTGTGCCTTGTACGGATTATACGTCATCTTAACAAATTGTAAAAGTCCTTTACCTTAACTTTCCCTCTAAAATGAAATTGACAACCTGTAAAACTTAGTGGTATGAAAATATGGGAAGAATAATACGGGAGGGGTTCAACCCCGGAAGGGGATGGTCTGTGCTTCTTGTGGGGAGATCCTTTCGAGGGCAATAAGTAGGCTGAGGGGGGTAAAGGAGTGCGTGGTGAATTGTGCGTGGGAGATGGCCCTTGTTACCTATGACGCCTCGGTGACGGATTTTAATGCTATTCAGCGGGTGGTAAAAGGGTGGTGGCGGAGGGAGAAACGGGAGTGGATGAGGAGACGATGGGCAAACTAATCGTGGGTGGGGCAATTAGTGTTATTTTGCTTGTTACCTCCCTGCCCATGATGACTGGAATGGGACATGCTTCTGCGGGGTTACGCTGGCTGCAACTGGTTTTGACCACCCCGGTAATGTTTTGGTGTGGCCATTCGTTTTTTGTGGGGGCAATTTCTGGACTTAAACACAGGAGTTTAAACATGAATACCCTCATTGCCCTGGGGACATCTGCAGCCTATCTGTATTCTATGATTGTTACAATAAATCCCCAGTGGTTTGAAAAAGGGGGAGAGGTGTATTACGAGGCGGCGGCCGTGATTATTACCTTTGTACTGTTGGGGAAGTTTCTGGAGGCAAGGGCTAAACAACAAACCGCCTCGGCCATTGAGAAGTTAATGCAGTTGTTGCCGCAAAGGGCCACAGTGATAAGGGGTGGTGAAGAGATAGAAATTCCTGTTGAGCCTTCTCCAGGTGGATGATGTAATTATAGTCCGGCCAGGGGAGAGGATACCCGTAGACGGGGAAATTGTCATGGGATATTCCACCATTGATGAAAGCATGTGGTAGCTGGTGAATCTTTTCCTGTCAAAAAGGGGGTTGGGGATGAGGTAATTGGCGGCACCATCAATCAAACGGGCAGTTTCCGTAGGCGGTTGTACCAGAATAGGGAAGGATACCGTTTTGGCCCAAATCATAGAGTTAGTGAGACTAGCCACGGTTAGTAAAGCTCTTCAGGTGAGAAATTTGCCGATAGGGTTACTGGTTATGAAAGTGCCTGTGGTAATTGCCATTTCCCTCTTCAGCTTTCTGGGATGGTGGCTGTGGGGAGGAGATTTCAATATGGCTTTGATTACCTCCATCAATGTTTTAGTCATCTCCTGTCCTTGTGCCTTGGGATTGGCTACACCCACTTCCATCATGGTGGCTACGGGATTGGCTGCCCAACATGGCATTTTATTCAAGTCTGCCGAGAGTCTAGAGACTGCCAGGATGGTGAAAACTGTCGTCTTTGACAAAACGGGCACTCAGGTGTGGGCAAGCCGGTGTGTACTAATTTTATCACCCTCAGGGGAACAGAAACAGAAAGGCAAATCTTGGAAGTGGCGGCTGCGGTGGAGTCTTTTTCTGAACATCCTCTTGCCAAGGCTATTAGAGAATATGCCCAACAACAAGGGGTAGACATTAACTCCCAAAATGAGCACGTTTCCCAGATTCAGGTTACCCCCGGTGGTGGCATTCAGGCGGTGGTAGGGGGAAAACTGGTACAGCTAGGAAATAAACAGTGGTTGCAAAGTTTGGGAGTTGACACCACGCAGGTGGAAAATATATGTGCCTCCCTGGACAAAACCACTGTCTGGATTGCTGTAGATGAACAAATACAAGCAGTAATGGCCTTTGCCGACGCCCTGAAACCCTCTACCTTTTTGGCAGTTGACCAGTTGCGACAAATGGGACTAGATTTAGTTATACTCTCAGGGGATAACGAGAAAACCACTGCTAGGATTGCCCAATCCCTAGGGATTAGAAGGTATTTTGCCTCCCTGTCGCCCCAGAGGAAAATGGCCAAACTACGGGAAATCCGGCAAAGTCAACCGAGAGGGGGGAAGGTGGCCATGGTGGGGGATGGGATTAACGATGCCCCCTCCCTGGCCCTAGCAGATGTAGGCATAGCCCTAGCCACCGGCACAGAAGTAGCAATGGCCGCCAGCGACATCACCCTTACCCGGGGTGACCTAACTGGCGTGGTATTTGCCATCAAACTGAGTCAGGCCACCATGGAGAATGTCCGTCAAAACCCCTTCTTCGCCTATGCTTACAACCTGATTGCTATTCCCGTGGCTGCCGGTGTCTTCTACCCCTCTTGGGGTATTCTGTTAAACCCAATGATTGCCGGCGCGGCTATGACACTATCTTCCATCTCGGTGGTGACTAATGCCCTGCGTCTACGCCGGGTGGCAGCGGACATATTCTGTTGCCCAAATGCCTACTGAGAAACCTGGGTGGCAGATACTGCCTGATTTTTGGGCAATAGGAAACGCCACATGTCTGGCTCAAAGGGTTCCCCCTTTAGCATCCTGTTCCAGTACAACCAGGGTAGGACATATTTTTTCACCAGCCACATGCTATATCTTTCCTTGGTAGGATCGAGGGGGAAACTGGGTAGGGGTTGCTTGTTATAGTCGAACTCTGCAAGGATAACCCTGCCATAGCCGGTAATCAGTGGGCAACAGGCATAGCCATTGTATGTTTCTGTGGGGGCTTTCTTTTCCATGAGGGCTAATATATTGGCCACCACCACGGGTGCTTCTTTGCGGATGGCGGCTGCTGTTTTCGAGGTGGGTAGGGAGGAGGAGTCTCCCAGACTAAACACGTTCTTATATTTCTTGTGCTGACAAGTGTATTGATCCACATCCACCCATCCCTGTTCATTGGCCAGAGGACTTTGTTTGATGAAATCGTAGGTAGTCATAGGGGGGGCGACGTGAATCATGTCATAGTTGAGGGTAACAGTTTGCCCGTCAGTAGTGGCGAAAACCGCTTCTTTCTTGTCGCCTCGGATTTCTATCAGGTTGTAGCCGTATCTGACCTCGATTTGTTTACGTTCTACTACTCTTTCTAGGGGGGCATTGTAGGCAGGAACCCCAAACATTTTCCCCATGGCGTTGGCGTAGATGATGTGGGTTTTCTCTCTGACGCCATTTTTCCGGAAGATGTCGTCTGCCATGTACATGATTTTTTGGGGAGCCCCCGGGCATTTGATGGCACCCGCTGGGAAGGTGAAGATAGCTGTACCCCCCTTAAAATTATTAATCAGCTCCCAGGTATAAGGGGCTGTATCCTTGGTATAATTGGTGGTGACCCCGTTTTTGCCTAAACACTCTTTTAACCCCTTGATTTTGTCCCAATCTATGGTGATCCCGGGGCATACTACCAGATAGTCGTAGGTGAACACGTCTCCTTTTTGTACAGTCACCTGATTGTTGTCCGGGTCAATTTTCACGGCGTAGTCCTTTATCCAAGTCACCCCCTTGGGGAGCACACTGGCTTCTGGCCTGGCAGTTTTTTCCACCCTATATTGTCCCCCCCCTACTAAGGTCCATGCCGGCTGATAGTAGTGTGTTTCTGAAGGCTCTATGATGGCTAGTTCCACAGAGGGTTTTTTCTTTTTCATTTGGGCGGCCACGGTAATTCCAGCGGCGCCTCCCCCAATTATTAATATCTGATAGTGATTTTTTTCGCTCATCTTTTCCCCTGTTTTTTTTCTATACTTTTATGTTTCTTTGTTCCGTCGTCTATTGCTGAAAAATTTCCCTCTTTTTTGTCCTTATTTTAGCCCATTTCAGCTCTCCTTCCCGTATTTTCTTAATATTTATTTAATAATAAATTTTTAACCAATTAGCAATATAACGATTTAAAGAAGAAAGGAAAATGTAAGAAAAACGGAGAGGGGAGGTTGATGAGAGGTCCATTGATTGTAGAATGGAGACAATGGGAGGTATTGTATATTTCCCCTCCATGGGTAACAGTAGTAGGCCAACCTTGCAATCCCACAACTTTCCGGTGTCTAATCCTTCTCTAGCCCGTACTGTTTGCCGTAGGGCGGTTTTGGGGGATATAAATGATATAGCAGAAGTGTTGACTCTTTGTTTTAATCAGTTTAATAAATTCACCTTTTGGATATACCCCTTGGTGAAAATGGCAGTAGCCCAGGATTTGCGCCAACGTCTACAACAGGAGGATGCGGATTATTTTTGTCTGGTTGCCGTCTATAAACAGAGGGAATCTGAGGAGATAGTGGGCACTGTAGAATTATCATTTCGTAGGGGTTTTCCCTGGCTAAAGCCCAATCGTTATGCCTATGTGGCTAACTTGGCAGTAAAAGAAAAATACCGTCGTCGGGGAATTGCCACCTGTCTATTGTTAAAATGTGAGGAAATCGCCAAGGCAAACAACTACGGCTGTATTTACCTTCATGTTTTAGCCAGCAATCAAGGGGCGCAGAAACTGTATCTGGGCAACGGCTATACTATTCATCGAGTGGAAACAGATTTATTGAGCTTATTTGTTCCCGGTAAAAGACGTCTACTATTGATGAAAACCCTATGAATCTTGAGGCCCAGGATTCCATTTCTGAGGAGTATGCTTTGGAGCAATTTTTGCGAGAAAAGAGTCTGTTGGTAGTTAATCCAAAAAGGAAAAATGGGATCATTTTAATAAAAAAATACTATGCCGAATTTGCCGGGCCAGGGGCCGTCATTGGGGGGTGTTTTGACCAAGACGTGTGTGATGCTATTGCCTTGGGGAAATTGTCGTTACTAAAACCAAAAAACTATGAGGAAAGACGTCGTGCCTATTTGTTAAGAAGACAATGGGTAAGGTTAATGAAACAAATCACCGACAATCCCATCCCTCGGCAAAGGGCACAAATTATCCTAAATCAGTTTGAGCATTGGTTTGACAGGGAAACAGCCGCCAAAATTCCCGATGAGGTGTTTGCGTTGATGGTGGGTGTCTTTCCGGAAACCATTGCTGGCGCCAGGGATATAGTAAATCGTTTTTGATGCTATTCCACGCCCATATACTCCGGTTTAACTGTTTTCATCAGTGGAGATGGGGGAGTTTTGTTTCTTTCTTTCCATCTCTTTCTCTTTCTCCTTCTGACGGTATTCTTTTAACAAGTCTGGTATGCCTGCACACCCCCCTGGTATAGTAGAGCGAGTGTATTCACCCCCCCAGCAACAACAATAGTAACGGTTTTCTTCACTCAAGTTTTTAACACCAGTAAAATTGGCCCTTTCTACCACTGCACCAGTATATTCCCCCGTCTTATAGTTAGGTTTTTCTGTGCGACTGCGGGGAGTGGCGGTGCGCACATCACCATAGAATAGTCTTACCCCCTTCAAGTTAGCCTCCGTCAGATTTGCCTCGTAGAGGATAGTGCGGGAAAGATTGCTTTTTGCCAAATCGCACTTACTTAAGTCCGCCCTAACCATATTAGCATCACTCAGATCTATCCAACGCAAATCTTGCCCCTTCAAATTACAACCTGCCAGTGACACCCCCAAATTGATTACTCGCATACCGTTTTCCCTGTCTTCCTCATAGCCTCCCTTACCGTCTAGGATGGGCCTCCCTAGGTGACTGTCTCGTTTTAAGGGGGTGATAAGACGGGAACGAGAGAGAAACCGTAGTATTTTAGCTTTCCCCGATGCGTCAACACTACTGAGAATGGCAGCAGTACGACCTTCTGCAATAGCCCTTTCCTGCGGCCAATCTTCTAGCAACCCATCCGGTCCCAGTACTAAGTCTGAAATTCCTTGGAAGTACGCATCAATGGTTTGTTGCTGGGTTATGCGATTTTGTTGTATAGTTAAATCCCTAGATATTACATACTGTTGCCATGCTACATAGACAGCTAAAATGGCGATCATAATTTGTCCTAGGGCCCCCACCCATTCCGCCCAGGAGCCAAATTCGTCATACTTGAATTGGGTCAACCAGCGGTTTATTTGCTCGTATACCCCTATATACTTAAAAATCACAAGAATGGCTATCAGTAAGCCGATGAAACCGATAAGGGTTTGTCTCTCTTGGGGGGTGAGGAAAGTCCTAATCCATTCCGTTACTGGGGGGATGACTTGAATCAGGGAGAAGCAAAGGGTTAAGACTGCACCAGTAAATCCCAACCAGTGTACATTAGAGAAAACACCAAACAGTGCTGCCGCCAGAGAGATGAAAATCAGGCTGGAGTAGGATTTTTTCTCCCTCTTTATGTAGGTTAATTGTTTTGGCGGGATTTTTATATCCTGCAATTCTTCCATGCTTCTCACTGTCTGAGTGTTTGTACTTAATCCATTTTATCTCTTTTTCCCCATGTTCCTCATCCCCGCCATTTCCCAAAAATCATAGTGACTGTTGTTTTTATTATCCTATTTTTTTCTAATATCCGGCCAAATTTCCGGAAAAGTGTCTGCCAAATATTCTGCCTTTTCTTTGAGTTCCTCCTCCCGCCACTCTGTCAGTCCCTTCAGACTTTTATTCAACTCCAAATCCTCCCCACTTGTTATATTATCCCTACTCTTGCAAAACGGGCTGATTCCTCGATGTTGTTTTTGTTGTTTACTTCCCTTTTTCTTGTTGCTAATTACTAGGGTTAAATTGGCCAAGCAATCTACCCATCTTTCATGGAATATGTTCCAATTACCTCCCAAATGTTCTTTCCACCACTTGTCTAATTTCTCCGGCATTATATGTTCAACTTCTAGGCTATTGAAATTGAGTTCTTTGCCGACGTTGTGTTCTTCTATGGACCCCAATATTAATCTAACTGCCTTCCTTTTGTTGCTGGAGTATACTGGCTTGGCGATTATACTTTCTCTAAACATTGTCCTTGGGATATCTCCCTTTTTCTATTACTAATCCCCTTATGAGTTCCCTTGCCCTATCCTACACAGATTTTCCTTCTACTTTCTCTTTTATTTCGCTGCATAATGAGGCGAAAACTCTGGCAAATCTCTGGTGTCTAACCTACATACAAAACGTCTTACCAAGAAATTTTCAACGGTTTTAAGGAGCTTAACAAAATCCTCCTCACTAATCATCTTCGGTTCGGAATGCCAATAATCATAACATTTCAGTAGAAGCACATAAACGCTGTTGATGCCCGGTCTTTTTATTCTTTCCATACACCTAGATATTTTCTTGTTTTTCTCTTTCTACGGGAGGAAAGTGTGATAGTATTCTGAATACTTAGACAAGGATTCTATGTATTCCACCACGCCCATTTTTGCCTTCTCCTTTGTCTTGATATAGAGCTCATTTTCCCCGATGGGATCTCCTTCTTTCATCAGATAAAAGCGTAAAAACTACCCCAATTTTTCTCCTTTTCCCTCCATGTCAAGCTAGTGTTTTTTGTAGATTTCATCCGCCTCCCTCTCATTCTTTATCCCAACAAACAGTTACGAATGAGATCGGCTTTGCCCAGATGTAGTCCCTTCAAGTATAGAACAGGGGTTGTCCTTTTCTCCTATCTGAATAGAAACAATTTTAAACCGGTGTAGGAGAGTCTTCTTTATTTGTTCCAGTTTAGTTTTATCATGTTCTTTTGTCCTTTGCTTGTAGAAGTTGTAGCACTTTGATATTTTCTCATTCTCCCCTGTTTCTCTACCAACTCCTACATCTATAATCGTCTCAAAGTATTCTTTATCCCTCTTAGATGGTTTTATTTTGTAGTATGATTCTCCGCCTTATTCCCCATGACGATTAACCAGGTAATCCCCTTTAATTCCCCCAGCCAATTTACTGCCCGAATCCAACTGTTTTGCCCTTTTGGCAATGGCAGCCAGGAAAATAGAAACAGTCATCAGCCTTTGTTGTCCGTAAACTATGTGATATTGAGCCATTTATTTCGAATGACTATTGTTATCTTCTTCAACAACTATTGTCCCGAAAAAATGTTTGTATTCTTCGTCTTTTTGTTACAATAAATACTCAACATCTTCCCAGCTACAATGACGTTGGTACCTTGGGACAATATACTGTTTTTTCCCCTCTATGAATTTTACTAGTGTATAGTCCACTGCCTGCATTCTTTCTTCCCACTCCACCACTCCGCTAGTGCCATTGTAGCATCAATCTTCTTCTCCGTAAACCCGTTATAATACAGTTCCTAGGTACCTCCTTTGTCTCAATCGTTGTTATTTTTCCTTCTGAAATCTGGCCAAATTTCCAGACAAATATCTGCCAAATATTCCGCCCTTTCTTTGAGCTCCTTATCCCCCCACTCTGTTATATTTTTGAAGTAGCGATTTAACTGCAATTTGCTTTCAGTGATGCATTTTTTTCTGTCTGCGAAGGGGCTAAGTTTTAGTCCTATGTTATCCTCTAATATAGTCAGATTTCCTAGGGAATTAATCCAAACCCTAACCCTATCCAGCTCATTTTGTCCTAAATAATCTCGCCACCAGTCATCTGGTTTTTCCGGGACTATATGTTCTACTCTTAGGTTATCAAATTTGATTGTTATTTCGGGGTTGATATACTCTTCTATGGATGCCAGTATTAGCATAACTGTATCTTTCTTATTGTGTTTATATATCCCCCTCCCATACAAACTTTCTCTGAAGGAAGCATCAGTGGGGTATTTCCTTTCACTAAATTTGTCTATCAACAGTTTCAACAACACCCCTCCGCCTAGCTGATTCTCCTCTACCATTGTGTTAATTTGTTTACATGTTGAGGGAAACAAATCTGACAATTCCCTTGTATCGATTTGGCATACAAAGCGTCTAATGAGGAAGTTTTCTAGAAGCTGGCAAACTTTAACAAATTCTTCTTTGCCTATTAATCCCTTCTGCCTATAATCATAACAGTTTAACAGGAGAGAGTAAACACTACTGATCCTCAACTTTCCTATTCTTTCTAGGCAGCGGGAAATCTCTTTATCATCCTCTTCGTTTGGAGTTATAAATTTTCTATAATATTCGGCAAATCTATAAATTTCTTCTATGTATAACCTAACCCCCTCTTCTTGACATTTTCTCTTGTGTACCTGGGATTTTACTTGAAAGTAGAATTCGTTTCTTTTTGTCTGTAGTCCCTGTTTTGTGAGGAATAGACGAAGAAAATCTGTAAGTTCATCCCTGATTTCGTACTCTATTTTACTCCAATATTTGTCATAGACTATTTCTGCTTCCTCCTCTGGTATTTCCATCAATAAATAGTTGCGGATCAAATCAGCTTGACTTAGGGGTTGCCCCTTGGCATTTAGACTTTCAAATATAAGATACGGATTATCTTGAGCTCCCAGGGATATACTGATAATTTTAAAGTTAACCAGTAGGGTACTTGTCAATTCTTTTAGCTCCTCTTCCGTCAGGCAATGTTCTCCTATTTTTGCCCTAAAAAAGTGATAGGCTTTGTATATATGAGAGTATTTTTTGAATTTTTTGATTCCTCCAACTACAGTATAGAAACAGCTACGGTCCACCCTAGAAGGTCTTATTTTATAATAGTCATCGCTGCGGTTAGCCTCATGACGATTGATAAGGTATTCCTCATGGATTTCTTGAGCCAATCCACTATCGCGTTTCAACTCCCTTGCCCTATCCCTAATGGCAGATAGGAGAATTTGAACAGTAATTAGTCTCTGTTGTCCATCTATTAGAATAAATTTACTTAGCCTATTATTGGCTTCTTGCTGATTTTTCTGCGCTGCGGTAACAATAGATCCAAAAAAATGAGGGTATTTCCCTTCACTCAGGTAGCATTCGAAAACATCATCCCATAGTTGTTGCCACTGTTTTTTTTCCCAACTATATGGCCGCTGGAAAACCGGCACAATATACTGTTTTTTCCCCTCGATAAATCCTCTTATTTTCTCCTCGCAAGCCTGCATTTTCTTCTCAAGAAGTATTGGCTCGTAAAAATTATATCACCGTCTTGTGGTAATAGAGATGATCAGGTAAATAATGCAACTGAATACAACCGTAAAAATGAAGGTAATAGGATTAATGAGTGGCACTTCCGTAGATGGCATTGATGCGGCATTGGTGGATATAGAAGGAGAGGGTTTGGAGATACAAGTGAAGTTATTAGCAGGACAAACCTTCCCCTATAAGACATCTGTGAGAGAAGAGATTTTAGCAGTGTGTGGGGGTAAGCGTCTATCCGTAGAGGAGTTGGCCCGCTTGGATTATACCATAGCTGAGGAATTTGCCAGGGCCGCCCTCAATATAATTCCAGTTAACACAAAGGTAGACCTGATAGGCTCCCATGGACAAACAGTATACCACCAACCACCCAAGAGAAATCAATTGGGGTATAGTTTACAGTTGGGGAGGGGAGATGTGATTGCCCGTTTGACAGGTATAGACACGGTGAGCAATTTCAGGGTAGCAGACATAGCTCAGGGAGGACAAGGGGCCCCTTTAGTGGCTAAGATAGATGTTTGTT
The DNA here is from genome assembly GCA_015295805.1 of Geminocystis sp. M7585_C2015_104. Classification (NCBI taxonomy): domain Bacteria; kingdom Bacillati; phylum Cyanobacteriota; class Cyanophyceae; order Chroococcales; family Geminocystaceae; genus Geminocystis; species Geminocystis sp. M7585_C2015_104. The sequence continues at coordinate 36,528 of DVEF01000079.1, forward strand.
TTTATCGTCACCCTCACCGTCATCGTTGTCTGCAAAATATCGGTGGTATTGGCAATGTTACCTATCTCCCTCCCACTAGCCTTTTCCATTGGCAAGAAAAAATCCTTGGTTTTGATACTGGCCCTGGAAATGTTTTAATAGACCTAGCGGTACAACAGCTGACTAATAATCAACTTCATTTTGACTTAAACGGGGAATGGAGTCGTCAAGGAAAGCCTTGTGAGGCTTTGGTCAAAAAGTGGCTAAAACAGGAATTTTTCCGCCGAAAACCGCCAAAATCTACTGGTAGAGAACTTTTTGGGTTGGAATACCTACGTCAGTGTCGTCTGGATGCCGACAAGTATAATCTTTCCCCTGCTGACTTCCTGGCTACCCTAACGGAATTGACTGCCGCCTCTATTGCCGAAAGTTATCGTCGTTTTTTGCCCTCTCTACCCCAGGATGTCATTCTAGCCGGTGGTGGTGCCCGAAATCTGTATTTGCGAGAAAGACTACAATATCATCTCCCCCAGTGTCGTTTGCTGACAAGTGATGATTTTGGCATTAACAGTGAATTTAAGGAAGCCATTGCCTTTGCCATCCTTGCCTATTGGCATCTTCAGAATTATCCTGGCAATTTGCCTCAGGTTACTGGCGCCAAGAGGGAAGTAGTACTGGGACAACTATATCGAAATTAAATGAAAACTGGCTTAATTTTGGGTATAAAACGGAAATTGTTAAAAAATGTGGCTAAATATTAATAATTCTAAAGAAAGGTATTTTGGCCGAAAAAAAGATGTTAATTTGAAATGTAACTGATATAGCAAACAAGGGAAATATGTATAGGGAAAAAGACTTAGTCAGTGCAGCATTGACAGCGGCTATCGGTGCAGGTATTGTGACTTCCTATGCCGTGGGCCAGGGTCAAAATCCACTAGTCGCCCTTGCAATTACCATCTTTTCCGCCCTTCTGGCCGTTATCATCTACCAAGCTGACCTTATTTGAGGCTACTGGCAAATTGTAACAGATTATTAATTAGTGCAAAGAAAAATAAAGAGAATAGGGGCATGGGGCGGGGGTTGAAAAATAGAGTTTGGGGGGAGGGGAAAAAATGGTATAGAAGTACTCCTGATTTGATAAAGTAGATCACGATAAATGGAAACCGACTAACTAATAACAGGGGAGAGAATATTAACCCTTTTGAAAAAGTTTAAAGAAAATTGAAAAAGAGAGGTTAATTTATGAGAGTACGTGGCCTTTTAGTGGCTTTTCTTATCTTCTGCCTGGGGTTTTTAAATGCCTGTAGCGAAAAGGCAGTACAGGCAAAGGACCCTCGTCAACTCACCTATGATGAAATTCTGGGCACGGGATTAGCCAACAAGTGTCCGGAAATATCAGAGTACACACGGGGGAGTATACCGATTTCGCCAGACAAGCCGCTGCAGGTAGTAGACATGTGTTTGGAACCTCAGGAGTTTTTTGTCAAGGAGGAGGGCACCAAGAGACAAGAGGGAGAATTTGTCAAGGGCAAACTGCTAACTAGACAGACTACCAGTTTAACGGAAATGCGGGGCACCCTGACATTGGATGAGAATGGAGTATTAACCCTCACAGAGGAAGACGGGATTGACTTCCAACTGGTGACTGTACAACTGCCGGGTGGCGAACAGGTGCCCTTTATGTTTACCATTAAGAAACTGGTGGCCCAGAGTGAACCAGGCTTCACGGCAGTCAACACCTCCGCCGACTTCACTGGCAAATTCAAGGTGCCCCCCTACCGTGGCGCCTCCTTCTTAGATCCCCGTGCCCGTGGCCTCAGTAGCGGTTATGATAGTGCTGTGGGCTTACCCGCCGCCGCCGATAAGGAAGAGTACATGCGTGGCAACATCAAACTAGCTGAGGTAAGAGAAGGACAGATTTCCCTCAAAATCACCAAGGTGGATGGGGAAACAGGGGAAATCGGCGGTGTGTTTGAAAGTGAACAGCCTTCCTCCACAGACCTAGGTGCGGAGGAACCAAAGGATGTTAAAATTCGTGGTGTCTTCTATGCCCGTTTAGAACCTCAAGTTTAACCAGCTTGACCTTTAGGGAGGGGGATTTTTTCCTAGTCCTCCTCTTACTTGTCGGCAATGGTGTTAGAATTGAGGATTTAGCAGTAGCTCAACGGAAATACTAGACAAATGTCTTTACTGGACTGGTTTGACAACTTACGTAGGTCGAAACCGAGAATAAATCCCCCCCCCAGAGAGATTGCCGACGGTTTATGGACTAAGTGTCCAGAATGTGGTGCCCTCTCCTACACCAAGGATTTAAAGGCCAATTGTATGGTGTGTTTGGAATGTGGCCACCATCTGTTAGTGCCTAGTGAAGAAAGAATTGCCCAACTGATAGATGCAAAGACATGGAAGCCTTTAAATGAGCACATTCTGCCCACTGATCCCCTTAAATTTTATGATCGCAAGAGCTACGCTGAAAGACTAAAAGAATCACAGGCGAAAACCTCCCTCACAGACGCGGTACAAACCGGTGTGGGCTTGATAGACGGATTGCCCGTAGCCCTAGGGGTGATGGATTTCCGTTTTATGGGAGGCAGTATGGGCTCAGTGGTAGGGGAGAAACTCACCCGTTTGATTGAATATGCTACTGCCAATAGTCTCCCTCTGGTGATTGTCTGTGCCTCTGGTGGGGCCAGGATGCAAGAGGGTATGCTCAGTTTGATGCAAATGGCTAAGATTTCTGGCGCGCTACAAAGACACCACGAAAATAATCTCCTATATATATCGGTATTAACTCATCCTACAACTGGGGGAGTGACAGCAAGTTTTGCCATGCTGGGAGACTTGATTCTGGCAGAACCCAGGGCAACTATAGGTTTTGCAGGCAGAAGGGTTATTGAACAGACTTTGAGAGAAAAATTGCCAGAAGGTTTTCAGACTTCCGAGTATCTTTTAAAACACGGGTTTATAGATGCTATTGTACCCCGGCCCCAGTTAAAGAAAACCCTGGCTCAGCTAATCAGCTTACATCAGCCATTTTATCCCATTGGCAACCACAACCATCACCGGCCTTCACAGCCTCAACCCTGTTAGTCGGGGGGTGTTGCCCAGAAGAATTAATGTTTGTCCTAGGCGAAAATTTGAGTTAATCTAGTGGTGCAGTATTAGGCACATCCTATACCCTATGGACAAAACCACTCCTATCCCCCCACAAACCTCTACCACTGCCATCTCTGACATAGAGGAATTGACTATTACTCTTGCCATCAGAAACTTTAATCCCACCCTTCTTAGTTATGAATTACTTACCATGAGTGGCATTGTCCCCACCACCTGGGAATTGGCAAATCAGCCTGTTGTCAACCCCAGGATTTCCCAAGTTAGTTTCAAGAATGGCGTTAATATTGTCGCTCAGGGTAATACTATCAGTTTTCTTGAAGCGGTGGCCAATAAACCACTAGGTCAGCTACAATTTGCCCAGGTGGCTCTACAATACATAGACAAGATGTCAAATGCCGAATATCAGGCAATTAGTTTTACCCCCCGATTGGTTATTCCCCTCTCTGCCGTTGATGAGGATGCCGGTAAGGACTTTATCAATCAGACTTTCCTCAATACCGGCCCCTGGCAACACTTCGGTCATACCACCCCTCAAACCGCCCTCAGTCTCTTCTACGAGTTGGACAACTGCCGTTTCTCCCTCAACATCAACCCTGCCCGTCTCCAACAACCTGATAATTCTTTTGTTTCTGCCGTTTTATTTGTTGGTAGCTTCAATTATCCTCTCCCTTCCAACACTTCTGACATCCTCTCTCAATTGAGACTCTGTGTCAACTCCTGGCCCCAAGACTTACACACTTTCCATGACTTCGTCTATCAAAAGATTCTCCAACGAGCCATCCCCCCTCGGGAAACTTTATTTAACTTATAATACCCCCTCTCACGGCTCACCAGTTGACAATTTTTATTGTTAAAATTTGGCGCGGCCCCGGGTCCATCCTCCCCCCCCCGCCTCCCCTTTGTCAAGGGAGTCAGGGAAAAATTGGAAGGTGAAAACTGGAGAAGAAAAAGAGACGGAAATCAGTAAGTTTATAGTTCGGTTATAACACTCCACAACGGAGTAGAAAAAGTTAGGATGGATGTGGTATATAGAGTAGGGCCGTGATCTTGGAAGGTAAAAAAAGATGGGAGACTGGGGATGAGAGTGGAATACTGTCGGACTACCAGTTTAATGGATTTAATAAACGAACAGGAGTGGGAGGACTTACAATATAGCGATATGGATGACAGTGAGGCCGACTCTAAGGCTCAAGAAAGCTCCATCCAAGTGTACCATGAGTGGAATGGGGCAGTCGCCTCCTTGGAAAGGCTTTTATTGCTGACAATAGGTAAAAAGAATACTTCCTTTAATCCTGAAAAAAATGGCTTTATTATATCCTCTCCCACCCCCGTCATAAACAATTGGCAGCTTATCCCCCATCTACATACTGTGGTTTTATCTCCAAAGCATACGGTGGCAATCCCCCTACTCCCCAGTGGCAAACCACAAGTAACTGATTATTTTGCCTTTTCCTCCTCCTTCGCTAATATTACAATACCAGAGGGGTATTTTTTACAGGAGCAGTTTTGTCTGGTTTTTACTGACTCTTTTTCCCTGTTTTTGATTAAGGGAATTAGACATAATAAAAAGCCGGCTTTCTTTTTCTCCTTCAACCCCGAAATAATTCACAAGGTGTGGGGTTATTTGAGAAGGCAGTTAATGGAAGTTATATCAGAATCGGATAGGGAAGGTTTAGAAAGAATAAGTCGGCAGCTTAAAATCGTGGTGCCGGAATATATAATAGTGGAAAAGTTTAGTAGAGGGTTTGTAGAAAGTTTGAAGAGGCAAAGATTAGAAAACCCAAAGGAACCCGAGAAGATAAAAAAAGACAAGATAAACAGAAGTAGTATATCGTTGAAAAAAACCCCAATCCCCCCATACCCAGAATTGGAGTTGCTACAGGCGTTGACCCACGAAATAAGGACGCCTTTGACGACTATAAAAACCTTGGCGAGATTACTAGGAAAAAAGGCTAAAAAAGAACCAGAATTGCTAAAATACATAGAAAAAATAGAACAGGAGTGCACCGAACAAATAAACCGCATGGAGTTGATATTTAAGGCGGTGGAGTTAGAGTCGCAAAATAAAAAAGAAACACTCAGACTAATACCAACATCGTTGGAGACAATATTAAATCAAACTGTTCCCTATTGGCAAAGACAGGCAGAAAGAAGAAATATTGTACTAGAGGTGTTTATCCCACAAAAACTGCCCCAGATTATAAGTGAGCCGGCTATACTAAGTCAAGTACTAAATGGCTTGATGGAAAAATTTATCCGCGGCTTGCCAAGTGGCTGTCGTTTTAAAATGTTGGTATTGCCTGCGGGAAATCAATTGAAACTAAAATTTTCCTCAGAAGTGGGATGGATTGGCGGCGAAGGCAAGTCTTTGGGAAGACTATTATTCTTCCAGCCGGAAACCGGTAGTCTTTCTCTTAGTGATGATGTCACCAAAAATATCTTCCAAGCCTTGGGAGGCAAGTTGACTATCAAACAAAAACCAAACGGGGGGGAAATAGTGACTATCTTCCTCCCCCTGGGAAGTCATACTGGCTACCCTTATTGTAGTTCCATTTGAATTCAAACACCCTAGATGGTATGCTAAATCCTACCCCTTTCCCTGTTTCTTTCTAAATCCTATCCTCTATCCCCTACCCCCTAAATCATTATTGGCTTCTATGACTATTTCCCTGTGTGTGATTGTGAAAAACGAGGAGGAAAATCTGCCTTGTTTAGAATCTGTTTCCTCCCTCGTCACGGAAATGGTAGTAGTAGATACAGGATCCCATGATAAGACAAAAGATATTGCCAGGAAATGGGGAGCAAAGGTGTATGATTATCAATGGCAGGATGATTTTTCCAAGGCACGCAATTTTGCTTTACAATTCGTAACAGGAGACTGGGTATTAGTACTAGATGGGGATGAAAAGTTGAATGAGAAGGTAATCCCCCTTTTGAAAAAATTGACAGGGGAGAAAGACAATTTAGTGATAAATCTTATCCGCGAAGAGATTGGTAGTAATTCCCCTCCTTATTCTTTGGTGTCTCGTCTGTTTCGTCGTCACCCCCAAATTTACTTCTCTCGCCCCTATCATGCTTTAATAGACGATTCAGTAATTGCCTTGCTGGAAAGAGAAAATCACTGGCGGATAGTGGATTTAACGGAGGAAGTAGCAATTTATCACTATGGTTACCAACCCATTGTGTAGTCTCGCCAGAGACTATCACCTTGCGGCGAAAAATAAAACGGAGAAAGCCAGAAAGGCAATGGAAAAATATCTTGCAAATCACCCCTATGATGCCTATGCCTGTAGTAAACTGGGGGGATTATACTTGTCTTTGGGAGAGGTGAAAAAAGGGATAAAGTTGTTAAAGACTGGTTTGAAACACAATTCTTCTGCTACCCCTGATGTTTTATACGAGTTGCATTATCATCTCGGCAATGCCATGGTAGAAGAAAAGCAGTTTACCCTCGCCGAAAAATACTATCAAAAGGCAATACAAATCCCTATAGCTGAAATATTAAAACTGGGGGCATACTTAAACTATGGCAGTTTGTGTCATCAACGCCGACAGTATCAGCGGGCAATAGAGTTTTATAATGCCTGCATTAGGATTGCCCCTAATCATGCCCTAGCTTATTACAATCTAGGTTTAACTTACAAGGCAATGGGAAATATTCCTCTTGCCATCGAAAGCTACCGCCAGGCAATTCGGCTAAATCCCAATTGTCCTTGGGCATATCAAAACCTAGCGGTGTTATTATTCAAGCAGGGATACATAGAAGAAAGTGCCTCTTTGTTTAAAACTGCCTATCATTTACACCAAAAGGAAAATCCCTCTCTAGCAGAAAACCTTAAAGAGGAATTGAAGTCGATAGGCATTCCACTGGAAGAAGCCTAGACTGAAGCCAAAACTTGAGAGTGTTTCACTACTGAGTTTTAGACAGATGCGACTAAGGGTAGAGTCGGAGAGTGAAAAAAGGTTTGGCTATCAGAGGGATTGGCGGTGGCATGGTTGGCGTATCCACTACACTTTTTACCCCCCATTACAAGCCAATAACCCCTTTGTTTCCCCACCCATTCTTCTGTTACACGGTTTTGGGGTATCCCTTAGACATTGGCGTCACAACATCCCTATTCTCCGACAAAGACATTTTGTTTATGCTTTAGACTTACTCGGTTTCGGCGCCTCTGAGAAGACTTATACCGAATATGGTATACCCCTTTGGTCAAGACTAGTTTTTGATTTTTGGCAAGAATTCATTTCCCAACCCTGTATTCTTATTGGTAATTCCCTAGGCTCATTGATAGCCTTAAACACTACTGCCTCCTACCCCGACACTGCCAAAGGGTTAGTAATGCTTAGTCTTCCCGATTTGAGGGGAAAAAGAGATGACAACAACCCCATTCTAACTCCATTATTACACAAAATAGAGGAGTTGTTCACTTTCCCCCTATTAATTCGTCTAATCTTCCAGATAGCAAAACAAAAAACAGTAATCAGTAATGGTCTGAAAATTGCCTACGTCAATCAAAACAATTTGGATGAAGAATTAATTGAAATTGTCACCAAACCCACCGAGGATGTTGGGGCAGCAAGGGCTCTAATAGCTATGACTAAATCCATTAATAAATTCCCTGTTTCTGTCAGGCAACTTTTGGAGTCTATTAACATCCCCATTCTACTGTTGTGGGGTAAAGGGGACAAACTTATTCCGCCAACAAAAGCGTCACATCTAGCAGCCATTAATACCAATATAGAATTACACCTATTAGACAAAATCGGGCATTGTATTCATGATGAAAACCCAGATTTGTTTCATAAAATTCTTTTCTCCTGGTTGAAGAGGAATAATCTCACATAAAATGGAACTCGGAAATAGCAGCTTATAATTATGAGCCCATAATTAGGGCGTAGGGAATGGGATTTAGGAAATCTAAAATAAACAGTGGAGTTGCAGGGGCTGTGGCTCATAAGAGACCATAAGAGATTATAAGCCTGTAGTTATAGTTTTCTATTGGGCTGTCTAGTATAATTATTAGTGTCAATTGTTGGAAGAAAACTGACGGACTCGGTTTTTATGAGGTGGGGCGGGTTATTGCCATGGGTGGTTTTATTGGTTACGGGGATTAGTATTTTCCAGTCCCAACAACAATACGCCGCCAAACACCTGGAAAATTCTCGTGGGAATGTAGATTACTTTCTAGAAGAAAAGAAAATAAAAATGGCACTTTTGTTGCGGAAAAAAATGCCAACTTTTGGTTATAACAACATTTTGGCAGACTGGTACTATCTGCGGTTTATACAGTATTTTGGAGACAGCCCAGCGCGAGAAAAGACTGGTTATTCAGCCGTGGCGGATTACTTTGAGTTAATCAGTGATTATGATCCCCGTTTTGTTGATGCATATTTGATACTTTCCACGGCAAATTCTATATATGCTGGACAGGCACCAGCCACGGTAAAATTCCTGAACAAGGTTTTGGCAAATATTTCTCCAGAAATATCTCCCTATGCCCCCTATCTTTGGATTTACAAGGGAGTAGATGAAATGTTGTTTTTGGGGGATATAAAAGCAGCAAAACACTCCTATGAGATGGCGGCAAAGTGGGCATTGGCAAGGGGAGATGAGGTAGGAAAAGAAATTGCCAAAAGAAGTCTAGAAACAGCAGCATTTTTGGGCAAAAATCCGGATAGTAGGAAGGCAAGAGCAGGGGCTTGGTATACAATTTTCAAGAATGTTTTTGACGAGGAAACAAAGGAAAAAGCACGCCTAGAAGTAGAAAAAGTGGGGGGAAAAATTGTAGTCCTCCCGGATGGCAGCACACAGCTTCAATTGCCGGAAGAAGACTAAAAAAGAGGACCAAAGACAAGATACTTGCTTTTATAGACTACTAACCTCCTCTAGACGTTTGAAAACAAAATTTTTGTCCAAGTAGGAGAATAAATATCCTGCCTTTGGGCCTCTATCCTTACCCAAGAAAGCATAATAAACTGCGGGAAAAGCAACATTAGGACTAATTCCCATCTGTTTTGTCACCGTAAATAGGGCAGTTTGTAATTCCTCTCCCTCCCATTTTTCGACGGTTTCCAAATATTCCCTCAGACGACGTAAATACTGTTTTTGTTCGTCGGTAAGCATAGACACCTTTGAGGGGATTTCCTCAAAGTAAATCACCAGTTTTTCCTCCTCATCGGCATAGGATTCTAACCACTTTTTAGCTACAGTAATTCGCTCATTTATCTTCTGCCAGTCGTATTCAGTTAAAGGCCTATCACAGCGTTTTTCTATTTCGGACTTCAAGTCCAAATGGGGTATTTGTAGAAGGGAAATGATAGTACTAAGTTCAAAGGTATAGTAAGGTTTGATTTCATCTTGCAGCTGGGAATAGTAAAGAGGCAAAAGTGTGGGAGGCAATTCAGATGTTTCCGCCCCAGCCAACAATTCTGCATACTCATTCAGGAGAGTGTCATAGTCTCTAAAAAGACGGGTAATAGTCTCATAATTAGGGGCAAAATTAATAACAGTTTTTGGCTGTGTTCTTAGCATCAAAAAGCGCAAAATTTCTGGGGGCAAAAGTTCAGCCATTTCCCTGGCACTAGAGCCTATTCCCTTGGAAGAACTCATTTTAGTGCCATTAACTAAAACGAACTCGTAAGGGGAATGGAAGGGCGGTTTTTTCCTGAGGATTTTGCGGCAAAGGGCATTAGCAACATCCCGTGAGCCCCCTTTTTGGGAATGGTCTTTCCCAGAAAGCTCAATAGTAACCCCCAACAAGTCCCACTTGGCTACCCATTCCACCTTCCAAGGGAGTTTCCCATTGCCGTCGAAGGGAGAAATCCATCCCTGATAGCCACACCCCCTCACCCAATCCGTGGCATCCTCCCTACAGGTGTAAAAAACCTTTTCTCCATTATACTCGCTTACATAAGTAGTAGCAATTTTCCCACAATTTTCACATATCACCTGAAAAGGATACCAGTCATCGGGGCGTTGGGCATTACTAACTTCTTTATAAATATCTCTTACTACTGCAGCGTTACGGAGAAATAAATCGATGTAGTAGTTTAGCTTTCCACTGCGGTACAAGTCCCTCAGGTAATAGATTTCAGCTTTAACCCCCAGGTAGTCAAACACTTGCAGAAACTCCCCCATATAGTATTTGGCATAATCTGGGGCCACTGTAGGGTCAGGGGATGGGACATTACAGAGGGGAAAACCCAGATAAGGGGAGAATTTTTCCGCGTCTAGGTAACGGGGTATACTGTCAAAGGCGTCGTAGTCATCCACACCGTAGGTAAAACGCGCCGGTTTGCCCTGTCTTTTCAAAGCCCTATAGATAACATCATGAATTATAACACCCCTTAGGGAGCCCACATGTACTCTGCCAGAAGGAGTTTTCGAGTCGTTTACCAATTCCGGCTGTTGTGAGCTTGCCGCTATCTTATCCGCCCAAAACATATTCTAGTTCAAAAAATTCCACTGCAGGGTAACTATTATATCTTATCCCCTCTTTCCCCCTCGCCCCCCTAATCCTCACCTAGTTGACAAAAAAATGGCCGAGCCCCTTGTCAAAAGGGGTAATTTTGTAGGATAATAGTAGACTGTCCAGAAAAGCTAGAGGGAGAAGACTGGCTAGAGATGGCAAGCAAAAAAGGTGCCAGGATAATCATCACCTTGGAATGTACGGAGTGTCGCACCAACCCCAATAAACGCTCTAATGGGGTGTCTCGTTATACTACCACGAAGAATAGAAGAAACACCCCCAACAGACTAGAGTTGAGGAAGTATTGTCCCTATTGTAACAAACACACTATTCACAAGGAAATCAAGTAGTAAAAGGAAGTTTTTGTAGTTTGTAGAGGAAGGATTATGGCCTATTTTCGCAAGAAAACATCTCCCATCCCCCGCAACCAAAAAATCGACTATAAAGATGTAGAACTGTTGCGTAAGTTTATCACGGAAAGGGGCAAGATTCTGCCAAGGAGAATAACAGGATTAACAGCCCGTCAACAGAGGGATTTGACAGACGCGGTGAAAAGAGCTAGAATTCTGGCCCTGTTGCCCTTCTTGAATTTAGAAGGCTCCTAGTATATCCCCCGTCAGCCACGATTCGACTCTTTTTTCTCCATGACGGGTGGCTGATATTCATCTAAATGTGCTATTATCATGTAATGATGGCTTGTTATGGGTACGTAGCTCAGAGGATAGAGCGCCAGATTCCGGTTCTGGTGGTCGGGGGTTCAAGTCCCTCCGTACTCGTGGCCCTTTCGTCTTAATCTCGACACCGTTAGGGGTAGACTTCTGACCCGATTTTGGCCCACGGTGCCACCAATAGCACAACTTATAAGGACTTGTCAGGATAACTCCCCGTCTGTTTGTTACAGTTTTTTAAAAAACCCTGACATGAGACACCAATTTTGTCAGGGGGGACTTAAATTAGGAAAAACAAAAATTCGGACGATTTTAGAAGCTACTTCAGGATATCTAAGTAGTAACCTCCGAAAACCCCTCTCTATCATCCTGTTACTCATACTCACTCTCCATTTTAACAACATAAACACCCCCAACCACTTCCCACTAGCCCTATATCCACCAAAATACCTATCCTTTATCCCCTCTACCCTATACCACGTCCTGTCAAAGCTAATCCCATCATCTTTATCAACTCATCTATATCTTTGTTCACTATCTTGTTTATGCTTATTGAACCCTTTATCTCTCTAAGATTATACTCTAACCTCATCCTCTTTTTGTAAATCTCTATGGCCCGTTCCACATTCTCCATGTTAGCAAATAAAAACATATGGTCTGAAAATTTCCTATCCCAAAAACCTACTGTACTACCTTTAACTATTCTTTTATAATAAACACTTCTAAACACCACTTTTTGACCTGTACCCACTGATGAATCTATCCTATTGTTTTATTCTCTTGGAGATAGTCAAATGACTTAAGAAAACTGGACTTTTTATCCATCACCAACCCTCTATTCCTCATAGGGTGTTTCATTTTTTCCTCGAGAGGATATATAAAAGGCAAAGGACAAGAAAAAGTCAAGCATTAAAATTCGTTTATTTCACCATCAGACAGCTTACCAACATAATCTGTTTTTTTTTTTTTGGAGAAAGGTGTTTCAATTTCAATGGTTTAAGCTACAATGGATTCAGCATCTTCTTTTAACAGGTTTACAAGCATACCCCCCTGATTGTATTTTGGGTGGCATTATTTGTGTGAATTTATAGGCGGCTTCGTAGGATAAGTCTTTGATATATAATGCTGTGTCAGAAATTGGGGATTTAGCAGAAAGTATAGCAGCAGTTGCTTTTGAAGTTTTTTTAAAAGCTGATGCTCAAAGTTAGAAATAAGGGGTAGATTTTTATGTGAGCATCTTTCTCAACTCCTAAATTTTAATTTATCTTGTCCCAACTCAGGGAGACAGTGGTAAACAGGAAAAGTAGAAGACTGACTGCCAGCTGATATTATTCACCAACCCTTAGCCGCCTATGGTAAAACTCTGTTAGTCTGTCTGCTAGCAGCAATCCCCCCTGTCAGCAGGTTGTCAGTTAGTTGGGAGAGTAATTAGTCTTTTTTTTTTCACGCCGATTGCAACCACCCCTCTGTTGTCAGGAATTTTGGGGGATGCCGGGGGGTGAATAAATTTATACCCCTATACCAGTGATTTATACTGCCATTGGCAAGAGGAGTAACCAGTGGGGATAAGACTATCATCCTCTCTTTTCAGAAATTATCCACCTACCAGCAGAGGGGGGAAGGGAGAAGGGAAGTAAGTGGCATAAGAGGGATAATACTAGAATTGGTTGCAATAAGCTTTTGAAGATATAAACGATATATTAGGGTTTTAGAGTATAAAAGGTGATAAATAATAGCAATAATACTGGGATTAATTGCAAGCAAGGGGAAGAATAAATGAAAGAGAAATGTGGAAAATCATGACAAAGGGAAAAATAGTGCAAAGGGTGTAGGAATACCCTATGATAGGGAATGCGGTAGGAAAGGGAAAGTATGATAAATTACAAGAAAACACAAACCTTTTATGGTAGGGTGGGGGAGTGGTTAAAAATAATAATGATGGTGATTGTTATCATGGGGGTGGGAAGAGTAATCCTGAGAGAGGGAAGAATAAACTGGAAAGGTGCGGGGAAATATTTGCTCAATAGTCTTTATGGTAGCCCACCACTGGTGATGGAGGGAGGGGATCCCTATGTAAGGGCATTAATGCGTACAATTAGTTTTAGTGAGTCCAATTATCCCAATCCCTATCATGTGATTTACGGGGGAAGGTATGTGAAAGACTTGAGTCGTCACCCCAACCTCTGTGTAGAGATAGAAAGTGGTCCGAATAGAGGCAAGTGTACTACAGCTTCTGGGCGCTATCAGTTTTTAAACACCACCTGGCAGGAAAAGGCTGCTAAGTATCATCCCCACCCCTCCAAATTCCTCTTCTGGAAGGAATATAGTTTTGAGCCGGAATATCAGGACTTAGTATTGTACAATTGGTTGACTGACAAGACAGCTTGGGGAGAAGACATACCCCAGTTGTTACGGGAAGGGGAAATAGATAGGGTTTTGAAAATTCTATCCCCTATCTGGACGAGTCTGGGATATGGCATTGAAGACAACAGTATGACTAAATATCTTCCCCAGGTTTATCAACGTTTTCTCCGGGAAGAGTTAATCAGGCAAGAGAAGTCTTCCTATCGACAGAGGACCTGAATCCGCAGTCAGGTATACTGGAAGCTGAGGCGTTATATTCTCCAATTGGGTATCTGAATCGACAACGGTTGAAACACCATGGATGACTGGGAAGCTACCATAGACAGTTTAAACAGGTGGCAGGCGGAAATCAACTATCAGAAGGCACAGGAGTCGTTAAGGCATGTATTATTGAATCTGGACCTAAAAGAGGAGGAAAAAAGGGGATTAGAGGCGGAAATAGAACGTCTACAACGTATTTTACAGAAATTAGAGGACTCAGTGGTCCAAATTGCCGCCTTTGGTATGGTAGGCAAGGGGAAGTCCAGTGTTTTAAACGCCCTCATCGGCGAAGAAGTTTTCGCTACCGGACCACTACATGGCGTAACTCGAAACATTGAACAGACTAACTGGCGGTTGACAACAGAAACTCTTGGGAAAGGCAGCTTAGACATCCAACGACTGGTTAAGGAAACAAAAGACGTACAAATCCAGTTAATTGACACCCCCGGTATAGATGAAATAGATGGGGAAGCCAGGGAGAAGTTGGCAAAGGAAATAGCCTCTCAGGTGGACTTGATTCTCTTTGTCATAGCGGGAGACATAACAAGAGTAGAATACCAAGCCTTGTGTCAATTGCGGGAAGTAGGCAAGCCTATAATTCTAGTATTCAACAAAATCGACCAATACCCCCAAGCAGATCGCCAGGAGATTTATGAGACAATTAGAGATGTGAGGGTAAAGCAATTGTTATCCCCAGAAGAGATAGTAATGGTGGCGGCTTCTCCCCTTGTAACCACGGCAGTTAAAGACGCCACAGGGAAAATTCGTATTGTCAAAAAGAGGGGAAAACCACAAATTGAGCCTTTAAGACAAAAAATCCTGGAGATATTATACAAGGAGGGGAAATCCCTGGTGGCCTTAAATGCTATGCTGTCAGTGGGGGAAATCAATCAAAAACTGGCACAACAAAAGTTACTGTGTAGGGAGAAAATCGCCGAGAGAATAATTCAAAAAACCGCCCTCACCAAAGCCACCGCCATCGCCCTCAATCCGGTAACCGCCATCGACTTGTTTACCGGTGCCATCATCGACGTGGCCATGATTCTCAATCTTTCCCAATTGTACCACATCCCCATGACTAAAGAGGGAGCGATCCAACTACTTCAAAAAATAGCATTTAGTCTCGGTGGTATTAGCATCAGTGATATACTAATAACACTGGGACTAAGTTCCCTCAAAGGTATTCTAGGATTAACTAGCCCCCTCTCTGGCGGTTTATCCTTGTTGCCTTATACTTCAGTTGCCATTACACAAGGGGCAGTAGCCGGCGTGTCTACCTATACCATCGGCCAGATTACAAAAGTATACCTAGCCAAGGGGGCATCCTGGGGGGAGGATGGGCCCCTAGCCGTGGTGGAAAATATCCTTAATTCCTTGGATGAGACTTCCATTCTTCATCGTCTCAAGGGGGAATTAAAGGCAAAACTCAAAAGAAGAATTCTCAAAGAGCACCATCAGGCTATAATTTAAGCATCCGGGGTCCAACCGTCTGGATGGTGGGCTGCAGAGTCTGGAAAACGAACAATATCATCATCCCCCAGGTACTCCCCATTTTGAATTTCAATCATCACTAGGGGTATTACACCCGGATTTTCCACCCTATGACGGGTATTCATGGGCACATAGGTTGACTGTCTGGGTAGCAAAAGTTGTTCTTTCCCGTCACAAATTACTTTTGCAGTGCCAGATAGTACTACCCAATGTTCACTGCGGTGGTAGTGGAGTTGGGTGCTTATGTGGTGTTTGGGTTTGATTACAATTTTGTTTATACGGTAACTGGGGCCCTCTTCTAGGAGGGTAACGGTACCCCATGGCGGGTGGCGCACAACCGTGTTAGAATCAGCAGTGGGGAGGTTGTTGTCCATGAATTTGCACTGAGACTATTGACACTGGGACTACTACTAGCTATTCCTCCTCGATTATAACTATTCTTGAGCCTGAGGAGGGGTCTTTTTTGCCCTGTAAACATAAAAATTGTTTAAAATTCCCACCGTTTCAAAACTGTACAGATACAGATCAGTTCGATATATACTCAACAGGAGATAGTTGTCTCTTTTAGTGTTGGTGGCAATTATTGCGGGGATAGCCTCCTTTCTGCCAGCCTCCAGTAAGACATTACATAGCTGACTTTTTACTAACTCCTCCAGACTTTTAGAGGTGGGAATACATACATTCTCCTTAGCATAGCGTACCAAAGCCTCTGTGCCATATTTCTGATACTTTCCCATTCCAGGATTGGTGGCCACCAGTATCCCCCCCGCTGCCAGCAGGAATAAAATGAATGAACAGGAGAGACAAGAGGAGGATTTTTTCTGCTCTAACAGTAAAGGCTCCATACAGAGATTTTAACAGTTCCTGGACTTTTTGTCTAAAACTTGCTATAATAATGATAGTGCTTGGCGAGCGTAGCCAAGCGGTTAAGGCAGTGGATTGTGGTTCCACCATTCGTGGGTTCGAATCCCATCGCTCGCCCTTTGAACAACCCCCGAAACACAAGGGGTTTGGGAGATAAGCCGGACAGACTGAGATAGGGGTTTCTCCAATGTTTCTAATTGCTATCCTGGGTGTGACACGGGGGGTGTTCTTTTTAAAGGAGAAGGAACAACTCCATACGGGGATTATAGCATTTTCTACACCTTACTGAAAGGGCCATCTGTCAGCTGTCTTCAGTCTAACACATGGGGGGTTGTCTTTAGATAAACCCACAAAACATCAGGGGTTTATAAACCAGGGTGGGGAAAAATCACAGGAATCAGCTCTCTTCCAAACCCCATTTATGTTTTAATATGTCCTTGTAGAGATTCTCCCTTATAAGCATTTCCGCATATAGTCTAACCAAAAAATCCTGAGCCTGTTCCCTTGTCATTTTTGCCACCTGCATTTGGAAGTTGCGAAGACTTAATTGTTGTTCTAATGATAACCCCTCAAAATTATACATGTTCTTTCTAGCCTCCTAATATGAATAACCCCTGCCTAATAGTTAACACAGAGAGAAGTGAAAAACTGCTCATCACGAACAGTAAGTAGAAATACTCAGAGAAAGGTAGTAGGAGAGAGTTTGGTTTTTGGCAAGGATAAACGTAAAATTAAGCTGTATTGTGAAGTATGGGGATAAAGTAAACTAACTCTGTGAGGAAACAGAATAGAGGCGAGGGAATATCCGCCATCAACAAGTTTTTTTGGGCATTAATCGGTTTAATGTTAACTGTTGTTGGCACCTTTGTGGAGGTATTTGTGGTGTTGCCTGAGGGGGGGAATATGAAAGTGGCCTCTTTGGGAATTACCTATCAGCTGGCGGGAGTGTTTTTTACGGGAATGTTGGCTGGGAAAAATGCAGCTGCCGCGGCTCAAATCGCCTATGTTATCATGGGACTGTTTAAACTGCCCATTTTTTTCCTTGGAGGCAGTTTCGACTATCTTCAATACCCCAGTTTTGGCTATATCCTCGGTTTTATTCCTGGCGCCTGGTTGTGTGGTTTCCTTGCCATACCTGGTAAACGCCGTTTAGAATTATTTGCCCTGAGTGCTTTTTGTGGTCTACTGGTAGTGCACGCCTGTGGCATTCTCTACCTTGTAGGTTACACCTGTGTTACCCCCCTGTTGGGAAACCAGTTGAGTGATAGTTACCTTTGGGATGCCATCCGTTTGTATACTATCACCCCTTTTGCTTCCCAACTAGCCTTAATTTGTGCCGTCTCTTTGGTTGCGTTTGTGATTCGTCTAATTTTATTATATTGAGCCTATGAGTTTACTGGTTTTTTGTCTTATAATCTTTTTGACTACCAATTTCTTTTGTTGGCTGATTATCTCTGTTGTCCACCCCCTTTTTATCTCAATTTTTAGCTGCCTGCTTTGGTTTGGTTTTTTGCTTATTTTAGGTCTCCTGGCTTGGTGTTTTAATGAGAGTTGAGGGGGGAAAGACTGCAAAACCACCCACTCACTCTGAGGAGGAATAGGCAGACAATGGCTCTTTAATCCAGCGAATATAAAGATGCCTGAAGGTGGATTTTATCACCCTGGGCAGGCCAAAGTCAATGGGCATTAAAGCATCAGGGAGACGCCAGTCGGATACCCTCAAATCCTCTGGTTTTAAAAGGGGGAATTCTATGTCTTGTATGTCACTACACAATCCCAATCTCTTCTGGGCCACCAGAGTAGGCACCATCCTCCAGTCTACACCTATTATATCGGCCATTGCCCAGTCCAGAGCAAAGACGTCGGCGGAAGCACCCAAAATTCCTAACTGTCTCGGCTCGCCATTGCTAGGACCGTTGCCCTCATGGGCCATAATAGCATCTATTATGGTCAGATCAGGATTGATAGTCCTGGCTGTTTCTACTAGCATTTCTGCGAAACCCTGAGAGTCTTTACCTGCCTCCATGTGCCACCATGCCTTCATTTTACCCGGCACACACCCAAAGAGGTTTTTTACTCCCATTGTCATGGTTAGCTGACTATGGGATTTGAGTTTAGGAAGGTTTATGACTACATCCGCTTCCATTGCCTCTTTGGAGAGTCTGAGATGGGGGAATTTTTCACTTCCCGTGCTATATCTGTCACCTCTAAACTCTACAATGGGGATATTCAATTCTCTGCATAAAGGCAGATAACCATTTGCTTTGGCTACTCCTTTTGCACTACCAAAAGCCGGGCTATCCCCCAAGAAGGGTTTACCTCCCGCTTCCTGTACCATCTTTGCCACACAGTACACTATTTCTTTCCTGGTGATACACTCCTTAGTGGGGCGAGAGGCTGTTAAAAGATTTGGCTTGAGTAAGACTCTGTCTCCTGGTTTGACGAAGGCGGCAATGCCTCCCAAAGGCTTCAGGAGGCTTTCTAGACTGTCTCTCAACTGGTCTATTTGATACGAATTGGCCCTAATCAGTGCTACTTTTGCCATTGTTTGCCTTGTCTTTTGTGAGGGCTACTCTTTTATATTATGCTATCCTTAATGTTTGTGTTAGATACTTTTGAGGATGGAGATAACCCAGGCCATTACTATTGCCAGGAGGATAGCCAATTCAACTTTTTTAGAAAATGCCGGAATCCTGTTCCACTCTCGTTGTATAATCTGACGATAGTTCCTGATGAAGTTTTGTATTTTCCCTGGCCAATGTTGGGGACTATCCTTATCGATATATCCCCATTTTAACATTGACATTATTAGCTCTTTCCCTCCTATTTGGCTTATTGTTAATAAGTGTAAACTGATAGTTAAAATGAGCAACACTAGGGATATAAGATGCAAAAAGTAGGCAAAATGATTTAATTCTCCTCTCGGCAACCAAGTTTCGTCCATCATTTTACCTGTAAAGGTGGCAAAGGTAAGGGCGAGGATGTTAAGGGTATTGACGAGACGATGGATACTATATTTGCCGATAGGGGTGTGGCTCAATTTAATTTTAGCGAGGGTATCCTTTTGGATAAGTTTGGCGTTGCCCCGGTGGAAGCAATAAATGACAAAAAAAGGTAGGATTAGTATTGTAAATAGGCCGAAAGTGCCATGAATACCCTCAATTTCACGCCAGGGTGGCAGCAGGGGTATCTTTAGAATTCTGGCGTCATAGGTGTTGTATGTCCAGATAGCCGTGAGAATGGCAAGGATTACGAATAGTGCCAACAGGTTATGGAGGATTCTAAAGAGTAATTTTTGGTAGGGGAAAGTGGTATTCATAGAGGGATTCTAGGTAGATTCCAACAAAGCTTTGGTTTCGGAGACACCGGCTTGTTGTAATACCCGTTTTAGTTGATAGTTTAAGCCGATGACAAGGAGAATTTGTGTGAGGATGCCGCCAAGGATGCCACTGAGTGGTAGCTGATTGATGACTAGGGGGGAGAAGGGGGAAAACAACCAGACAAAGGCAACAGATGTGGGGTGGGGGGAGATTGTCATGGCTATTTGTGGAGAGAAAACAAGACTGGTTAGTAAGGCAATGGCAATGAGATTCCTTTTTCTGGTTTTTAGCATCAATATCAGCTGATAGATGGTGGCATAGGTTAGGATAACTAGGATTATGGATAAAAAGCCGAGGAAGACTAATAGTGGCGGGTATTTACTGTATAGCCAGAAGGATGGGAGTGAGTATAGAAAGATAATAACACTATTGAGAGCAATACAGAGGACGGCTGGACTTTTTTCCCCCAGTATCAAATCGAAAAGGAGAATGGAAACTCCGTTTAGACCATGGTGTGGGTTTTCATGACGGAAACGACTCCAGTCTAAGAGAATTTGTCTTTGAGGGGTTGATGCCAGGGTGATAATAAGGAGATAGAGGAAATTGAAACTCAGAAAAACAGTTAATGCCTCCACCTCCTGGAAGACGTCGAAAGACTTTTGTTGTAGGGTAAAACCAAGATTGAAGAAGGCAAAACAAGCAGACATCAAGTAACTATCCCCCTTAGAAAGAATCACATCCTGGGGATTATGGAAACTACGTTCAATAGCCTGCCATACCCAGAAACTCCATACGGCATAGTGGAGTAGAATAAAGATAAAACCAAAAAGACTCTGGTGCCAAAGAGAGGTGCCATAGAATTGTAGTTGTCGGAGACTGTCTAGGGAAAGATAGCCTACAGTGTCAGGGTTAAGAAAGGTGGCATTGACAAGGTAGGGGAGAAACAACAGGGGAGAGAATAACAGCAACCAGTCAAGGGAGTTGCCAGTAAAGCCACTGGCATTCATGATAGCCAGTGTGGTGATAAAGAGAAAAAGGAGAGTAAACAGACTTATCACCCATGTTTGAAAGTTTCCCAGGTTTCTAGTGGCTAATACCCACAAGACAGCCGCCGAGTATAAGAAGAAGCAACCAGCAGCCAGGACAATATAAAAAGCTATAATCAGATGTGGGGGAATGCCTGCCTTTATGCCTGCCAATAGGTGTAGGGGCATGGCCAACAGGGTGAATATGTATACTAGAATTGGCACGCCCAGAATTTTACCCGAGATGATGGTGAAAGCCGATTGGGGTGAAAGACGAAGGAGATGAAGAGTTTGACGGCGGTTTTCCCTCTCCATGTCGTTGGCTAGCAGATATACACCCGCCACCGGGAGAATAAAAACAATAATAACACTGAGGGTGGTGAACAAGTCTAGCCACCACAATTCTTTGATGATTTGAATGTTGCCCAGCAAGTCCGATGTGCAGGGGGAGCCACTGGTACAATAGCGACTATAATGGTACCCGTGGTGTTTCTCATTGTGGGGCAGAAGATTGACGAAGCAGAGGTATAATAGGTATTGTCCTATTAGAGAAGCCAGGGATGTTATTAGAAGGGATTTGGGTTTAACCCTGGACTTTAATTCCCTGAATAACTGGGGGTTGAAGTCGCCGGCGAGGCTTATTACAGAGAAAAGCATACAGTTTTGGGGTCATAGTAACTGGACTTATAGAAATGATAACGTAACTAATAAGCCATAAGTTCCAGTCCTATTTTCCTTCCAGAATTGCCGCGATGGTGTTTCCCAGGCTTATGGGATTAAATGGTTTGGCAATTATGCCTTTGGCGCCTGTCTTTTGCCACTCGAATTCCAGACTCGACCTTGCAGTTAAAAAAATTACAGGCGTTTCTACAATCAGGGATAATTCCCTCAGTTTTTGTAGGAATTCCTCCCCGGTGTATTCTGGCATAAGATAGTCTAAAAGGATTACATCCACCCGTTGGTTGACGAGGATGTCCACTGCTTGTTGCCAGGTGTTAGCGACGACGACATTCCATTTCTTGGTGGTTTCCAGGGATAATTTAATCAGCCTAGTAATTTCTACCTGATCGTCTATTACCAAGACTTTAAGAGTCTTCTCACCCATAGAGGGATTGGGGATGTGGTGTCAGCGGCATTATAGCATAGAGCTTTTCTAGAAACAAATACTGTTGAAAATCACGACAGGTGTCGCAATTGGGCAACTATTCGGGGGTATAATTCCACATCCATTTTGGATTTGCTGATGAAGTCGTCGCCGCCTGCTTTTATCAGTTGACTGACGAGGCTAGGGGTAAGATTGCCGGTGAGGAAAATGAAGGGGATTCTACTTAGCATAGGGTCTTTCTTTACTATTCTACAGATGTCCAACCCACTCAACTTGGGCATTTGCACATCCACAATCATTAAATCTGGTTTTATTTTCCTAATCTTGTCTAAAAACCCCTCACTATCTACCATGGCATCCACTTCCAGGGGTAAACCGCTAGTTTTAAGTTTGTAACTTAAGACATCAACAAAACGTTTGTCGTCGTCTATAAGCAATATTTTGTGTTTCTTCTCTACCGCTTTGTTTTTTTCCAGACAGTTTTCCACCTGTTGCCATAGAGTGGGGATAGGGTTTTCCTTGCTGAGGAAGGCAGATATGGGGTAGGCTGAACAATAGAGACGATTTTCTATACTATCATCCTGGGTATAGACGACAACAGGGGTGGTGTTTTGTTTCCTTGCCAGGGTGGAAAGAATAGAGTCGTTTATTGCCTTGACATCCCCTTCAACCTTTTGCCAAAAGGTTTCTAGAATTACCACATGAAAGTTTTCACGAGTTACGTAGTCGATGGCGGTTTCAGGCGTATGGGCGAAGCGGAAATTGACATTGGGGTCTTCTACGAATAGGATGAGTTGATTAGCGATTTTTTGGTTTTCGTCGACAACCAGAATTTCGTAGGTTTGTGGCTTGGATGTAGGGGATGGGGATTGAGGGAAAGAGGTGATGGTTGTTTCAGCAGTTATATCTTGAGTGGGGAAGAGGGTAGCTTGCAGTTGGGTAAGAAGCTGGAGAATTTGACGGCTAGCCTGTGGGGTTATAGTTTCCTGGTTTGCTTTAAGGATATTCTCAATCTGTCGACAAATCTCACTAGCTTCAGTAAAACCAAGACTCCCCAGAAAGCCGACTAGGTTGTGGGTAATCCTGATGGCTTCTTGATGGGAAAGATGGGGATGTTTGCCTTGGATGTAGAGGGAAAGAGTTTGACAGTCTTGGATGACATCTTGTTGGTGTTGTAACCACAACTGTTGGATTGCCAAACCTAGTTTTTGTTGGGAGTTATCATTGGTGTTGTTATCTTGTTTTTCTTCTGGGGGAGAAGGTTTAAGACGATAGCCTACGCCATATACTGTTTGGATAAAATCCCTATCCAACCCCGCCTGTTGTAATTTTTTCCGTAGGGACTTAATATGGGATCTGAGGGTAGTGGCAGTGGGGGTGGCGTCTATTTCCCAGAGTTCGTTTATTATTTTATCTTGTTCTAGTATTTGTCGGGGGTGTTCCAGGAACAACTTCAAAATATGATATTCTGTGCGGGTTAAAGTCAACTCCTCCTCCCCAAATTTTACTGTCCTGGTGGCCGGGTCCAATTTCAGTTTTCCATATGTTAAAATCTCACCCTGGGGCTTACTTTTTTTATTCCTCCTAACCAACGCTTTTACCCTTAAAATTAACTCTTGAAAGTCGAAAGGCTTGAGTAGATAATCATCTGCGCCAGCTTCAAATGCCTTTATTTTATCTTTTTTGTTGTTTAAGGCGGTAATTAGCAAAATGCCCACTTCTATTTCATTCCTCCTCAACTCTCTACAGACATCGATGCCATTTTTTTCTGGCAACAAGACATCCAGAATGACAACATCATAATCCTTTTTTTTTACCGTATCCAAAACACTCCCCCCTTCTTCCAACACATCAACTACTTCCGCCTCCGGGAGTAAACAGTCTCTTATTATTTTGCTTAAACGGATATCATCTTCCACCAGTAATATCCTCATGAAACACTACCACTCCCCCTTTCTTTTTAGTTCAACCTTATGTTTTCATTGTAACAAGGGGACGAGGGATAGGATAAAGAGATAGGGGATGGTATTTAGGGGATAGGGGATAAGTGGTAGACACTTGTTAGGCATAGGCATACACCAGGAGACGGTTGTGGCAGCATTCAGACTCCAGGGGGTTGTAAATGACATCTTCAAAGTTATTAATAACATGAGAACAAAGTTTAAAATAGTTTTTAACCCACATCCTATACCATTGGATTTGAAAGTCATCTAGATATTGGTTTTTATTCCCATTCACGGCTATATTGCCTTTCTCGTCAATAGTAAATTGCTTACACCAATTGACATCTGGTTGGCTAGCCTTCCAGTATTTGGCAACCAATCCCATCCCCAGATAACGTTGACTATGTTTGCTGATGTGGTTAAGGATGTCAAGCAAGTCTGCCAGGGTAATGTCATTGCGTTGGAGGAATACCATTTTCCTCTGCTGGGGGTCAAAATTTTGGGGGAAAAGGGTTTTACTATTATACTGGGCATTATAGAAACATGCCATCTCGAATTCAGTAGCCACTAGACTAGCATCACAGAGATTGGCTTCTGCCAGGTTAGCATCAGTCAGATTGGCGCCGGTGAGGAAAGCTTGTTGGAAGATTGCGTGTTTCAGGTTAGCTCCTTTCAGATTAGCATTATTTAGGGCAGCCTGGGTGAAGTCAGCATGGCTGAGATAGGCCTTTTCCAGGTTAGCGGAATTTAAATGGCAGTTTTGGAATTTGGCATTTCTTGCGTGGATGCCTGCCAGGTTAGCCTTGTTTAATTGGCTATAACTCAAATCGGCATTGTCTAGGATGGCATTGGTTAAATCAGCCCCTTTTAGGTTAGCACATTTAAGATTGCAACCAGTCAAATCCGCCCCACTGAGATTGGCATTTTCCAAGTCGGCAAAGGTTAAGTCACTATTTCTTAGACAGGCATTGGCCAGGTTGATGCCTTTCAAGTCTGCCTTAACCAGATTTTGATTTTGTAGCTGTTTATGGGGTTTGAAGAGGATTTTTTCCATGACTTTTACCTCCCTTTTGTTTGTTTCCTGAATACAAAGCTAAAGGGCAATTGTGGAGAAATTGTGGAGATTTCTTTTCCATGAACTGTAGTTCACGAAACTTCATTTTAGTTAAAATTACGGGGGAACTTTTGTATGCTAGGCTACCAATACTTGGTCACCCTTTTCACACACTATACTCAAAAGGAGTGGGTAAAGAAATTAAAAACTTCTAATGGAAAGAGTAAGTAATTTTTCTCAGTCAAAACTAGGAGAGAGGGGTAGGGTTTTCCCTATAATAGGAAGGGGGTTAACCGGCAATGTTTAGAAGGTGAAACTATGGAAAAAGTGTGGAGGAAAACCGGTTTAGCCGTAGGTTTAGTGGGTTTAGGAGTTTCTTTCTTGACGGCTGGGGGGGTAACTGTAGCGCAAAAAACAAACAATTGGGGGGAGATTGTCGCTTTGGAAAATGAAGTTTATTTTCGGGTAAATCAGTATCGTCAATCACAGAATTTGCCCCCTCTAAAAAGAGATAGACGTATAGATGTGGCTGCAAGACAACACAGTGAAAATATGGCCAATAAAATAGTTAGTTTCAGCCATGATGGGTTTGAACAAAGAGTACATAGTACAAGGATAAAATATCGCAGGGCAGCGGAGAATATAGCTTACAATTGGAACGTGCCTTCCCCGGCTACTGAAGCGGTAATGGGGTGGATCAATAGTCCATCTCATCATAGGAATATGACGGGAAATTTTAACCTAACGGGGGTCGGTGTTGCCAAAAATGCCAGGGGAGAGTACTATTTTACCCAGATATTCATTTTGACAAGATAAGCCGCCCACCACCAAAAAACAACCAAACAACAGTCAACAGTAGTAGTGTTAGTCTGTTAATCCCTCTTTCAAGGCAAAACGCACTAATTCTGTACGACTGGTAGTACCGGTCTTACTGAATAGACGACTAACATATTTTTCCACATTGCGGACACTGGTGTTAAGGGCTTTGGCTATTTCTTTATTCATCATTCCTTTAGCCACCAAGTCTAAAACACTCTTCTCTCTTGGTGTCAACTCTATTTTCACTTCTGATTCCCTCTTGGGGAGGTTAGTTGTTAATTTCTCTTTGATGTCCTTAACATCTCTTAACAATTCCTCTATTTGAAGACTACTCCCCTGGGAGGCTTCCAAATCCCGCTTCTTAGCCAACAGATTAGCCACAATAGCCTCTAACTCCTCTGGATCAAAGGGTTTAGGCAAATAGGCGTCACATCCTGCCATATACCCTTCAATCCTATCACTAGTCATGCCCTTGGCTGTGAGAAACACCACAGGGAGGTGACGGTAGCGACTGTCACTGCGTAACTGTGTGAGAAATTGGAGGCCATTAACCCCCGGCATCATTATATCAGAAATAATCAAATCGGGGGTGTTCTGTTTAATTTTTTCCCATGCCTCTTCTGCATTGCTAGCCACATCCACCTCCCAATTGTCATGGCAACCAAGATAGGCTTGTACAGATTCTCTAATCCCTGGATCATCATCCACCAGTAAAATTTTTTCCACATCAGTCATGGTATCTTTTTCAGACAACATTTTTTTCAGACAACGGAGACTCCCATCCAGACTCCTATTTTACTACACCCTGGCCGGGCTAGTATTAATTCCCTGGATTAGAGGTAAAAAAAACAGTCTCCAGAGGTTGGGGTAAGTTTACCTAAAACCGGCTGATGCTAGTCTTAATATTTTTCAGAACTTATCATTATTATCAGTCAAATTTTGCTTCAATTCCACTGAATTTTCCGGGGCAAAAAGGTGCGTTATTCGAATAGCATTGTAGAGGCATTCTTCCAACTACCCGGTTTAAAGGCAAATAGACTTCGGGTTGAGGAGAATTAACAGTATTTGCCACTTCCTCATTTACCACCTCTTCAGAGGGAAAAAACATAACAATTACTAACACTTAAAAGCCTGCTGGGCCTGTAAGGCATAAGGGTATTGTGGAATGGTTGTATGAGAATCATTTTAATAACAAGTCAGGGGGGTTGCTATAGTTTATGTTAAATAATTTTCCCTTCTGGATACCTGCGGCGTATTTAGATTAATAATGGCTGGAAATCTTGCTTTGCCAGATTTTGCTGAAGCGGGGATGAGTGTCTACTGCCCATTAGATCTACCAGCCTTTCAGTGTCGTTTTTTGTGACTGTATATTGAGTTGTTTAGCTCTAAACACAACAATAAACAACTATATTCATAGTTTTTGTTTATATAATTATACTCGTATTAATTTTATCCCCCGTAAGTTACCAACTTATGTTTAACTTTTATATTCCTCTGCCTGGCAAACATTTCCGGCTTCACCTCAAATTGGCTGTAAATTTAATATCAATCATCCCATCCGTCAATAGAATTTGAAAGGAAAGATTTTGAGAAAAAGAGGGTACTATAAGCCTTTATGTAGTCCGGCTTTTAGGTTTCTCCTCAGAAGAGCATAGATAGCAAGTGTTTAATTTTGTAGGAGAAAGGAGGTTTTATGAACAAACCGGCTGAGGAAGTCCTGATTTTTTAGACTGGCAAAAACTTCCTGCATTTTTTCCTGAATTTTTTGAAGATTAAACTCCTGGGAGTTGGTTTCAGAATTGTTTTGATAGTATTCCACTATAGTCAAACCACAAACACGGGTGAGATAGGCTGCACTCACGCCCTGAATTATTCCTGTGGCAACAAGAGTTGCGATATTAGTTTTTAGGATGTGAGTGATTAACTGACTGGAGAATTCGACTATGCCCAGTTTCAACATCAAATCTACCACCCTGACAGCAATTTGTCTAGCCTGAGACAGGGAAAGAGGTTGTTGATAGATTTTTGCCAAATCCATAATCATTTGGGAATTAATAGCGGCAGCTGCCAACAAGTCTAAACTGGCGACTGGATTGGCAAAGGTGGTAGTAGCCGCGAGGATTTGATACTTTTCAATTACCCTTAAGGCTTTTCGTCTTCTTATGGCATTTAATTCTGTGGTAACTTCGTTTTCCAGACTTACAGCCTGACGATAGGCGGTGGCCAGTATTAATTTTTCTCTGTGATGCTTATTGTTAATTATTAATGTTATACTCTCATATAACTTCTGATAGTTGGTTACCGATTTTTCTTCCCACTCTTCGTATCTCGTTTCATCCAAGTATCTTCTAACCTTTGTAATTTTTTCGCGGCTAGATACGGTAATGATTTCAGTATTATCTACTATATTTGCCAGGGAATTTTTGATGCTTTCCAACACCAACACTTTTTCTGCAGGCAAGAAATAATTTACATCATCAAAAAGGATAATAATATTGTGCCATTTCTCCTTCAGAAGGCGCACCAAATCCTTCTGACTTGCCATCAAATCCTCTCCGAAAACCACCAGTAACAAATCCTGGTTTTCACATTGTTTTACCGTAGCTTCTTTACCTTCATATTCCTCGATTACCTGGATTTCAATCCCTTTACCCAATCTTTCTTTCAGTTTTTCTGCCAAGTCAGTTATATTCGTCGTCAGATTTGCCTTCAAAATTCCAACATTTATATAGTCTCTCTGAAGAAAGTTTTTGATCTCCTGTAGTTGGGATTCAAATACCTTATGTATCCTTATTTTCTCGTTTCCCCCTCCCCTGTTTTCTCCCTCTTGAATTTCCTTTGAAAGGGTATCAATTTTGAGGGCAATTTTTTCAATTTTCTCGGATAAACTCCGGAAGTCCAGAGGAAAATTTTGTTCGGAGGGAGACACACTTTTCCTTTTAGGCACTTTGGCAAAGAAAAACAAAATGATGCCTAAACCCACTATAAAATTCAAACCAATTTCGTCTAATTGTTGTCCCAACCATAGGACAAGGAAAAGGATACTCCCCACCACCAAAATTGGTTTTCTCTCTGGTAATCCCATGACCATATTTCTGGACAATTCTAGTTTCATATCTCTATAAGGTTATAACCATTACAATAAAATAAAAATAACAGGCCAGCCCCCCGCCCCGGAAAACACTGGAATTGTTAAGATTTAACTAAACCCGATACTATGGTATCATTTTTATCAGCCTAATAATCCGAGAAATTACTTATAATTTACATAATTTTACACATAATTTTAAAGACAGAAAGTTGAGGAAGGGGAAATACATAAGAGGCAAGAAGTAAGTGGAAACAGGATAAAGGTGTTATGGTCTATACCATATAATCTATACCAATAGGAAGTCAACTAAGTAAAAGGAAAAATCAAAGAATAATGATAGTCTAAAAGGGAGTAACAGTCAAAGAAAACCATTAGATGAGGAGAATTGGGTTGTTAGACATGTTTAAACCATTTACGGTGTCGGGGGTAACACTGCATTCCGGAAAAACTACTAGGGTGAAGGTATTGCCGGCAGAAGAGGAAAAAGGGTATTACTTTGTAAGGATGGATTTGCCCGGGAAACCCATCATAAAAGCTAACATACAATCGGTGACCTCTACCATACTGTCCACGGAATTGGGAGAGGGGAATGCTAGAATTAGGACAGTGGAACATCTATTAGCGGCTTTATGGGGCTGTGGGGTGACCGGTGCTAGAATAGAGGTTGAAGGGGCAGAAATCCCGCTTTTGGATGGTTCGGCCTTGGTTTGGGTAGAGAAACTGAATTCTACTAACCCTTCCTTTCCTGAATGTAGTGTAGCCATAAAAGAGCCCATCTGGGTGGGGGAGGGAGATTCTTTTTGTATGGCATTGCCTTGTGAGGAGATGAGATTTACCTATGGTATTGACTTCCCCTACCCAGTATTGCAAAATCAGTGGTATACCTGGTATCCCCAACGGGAGAGTTTCCAGAAAGCCATAGCACCGGCCAGGACTTTCGGTTTTGCCGACCAGGTGGCCAAATTAAGGGATATGGGATTAATTCAAGGGGGTAGTCTGGAAAATGCCTTGGTTTGTGATGGCAATGGGTGGTTAAATCCTCCCCTGCGATTTGAAAATGAGGCAGTTAGACACAAACTGCTTGATTTTATCGGGGATTTAAGTCTACTAGGGAATATCCCTCGTGGACACTATATAGCATATAAAGCCAGTCATCATCTCCACTGTGAGTTGGCAAAAAAAATCGCCTGTCTCTACCCTAACCGTCCCCTGATGATGAAATAATGGTGAATCGGTGTCTAAAAAGGAAATACTACTATGTACAAGGAAAGGACTGTTCCAGCATTCGATCATAGTACTGTAAAAATAACTAAGGAAGAGGCCCTCCTGTTGTATGAGGACATGGTATTGGGGCGAAAATTTGAAGACAAATGTGCTGAGATGTACTACCGGGGGCGGATGTTTGGCTTTGTCCACCTTTACAATGGCCAGGAGGCGGTTTCCACCGGCGTCATCAAGTCTTTGCGCTTAGGTTTCGACTACGTATGTAGTACGTATAGAGATCACGTACATGCCCTGAGTGCAGGGATACCGGCAAGGGAGGTAATGGCGGAGTTGTTTGGAAAGGAGACAGGTTGTAGTAAGGGGCGTGGTGGCTCAATGCACCTGTTTTCCGCTAAACATAATTTCCTAGGGGGTTATGCCTTTGTGGCGGAGGGAATTCCTGTGGCTACTGGGGCGGCTTATCAGAGTCTGTATCGTCGTTTTGTCTTGGGGGAGAAGGATTTTGATCAGGTGACGGTTTGTTTCTTTGGTGATGGGGCTACCAATAACGGCCAGTTTTTTGAGTGTCTTAATATGGCAGCCCTCTGGAAACTCCCTATTGTCTACGTGGTGGAAAATAATAAATGGGCTATTGGCATGGCACACGAAAGGGCTTCCTCCCAGCCGGAAATCTATAAGAAGGCCAGTGTTTTCAACATGGAGGGGTATGAGGTGGATGGCATGGACGTTTTGGCAGTGAGGGATGTAGCACAAAAGGCTATTGCCCGAGCTCGGGCTGGCGAGGGCCCTACCCTCATAGAAGCCTTAACCTATCGTTTTCGCGGCCATTCTCTCGCTGATCCTGATGAGTTAAGATCTCCTGAAGAGAAGGAATTTTGGGCTAAAAAGGATCCCATTGTTAGATTTTCCCAGTATATTTTTGATTATAATGTTGCTACAAAAGAAGAATTAGAGGCCATTGACAAAAAAGTGGACGAAATAATAGAAGATGCGGTGGAATTTGCCGAAAATAGTCCCGAGCCCAGTCCAAATGACCTTTTCCGCTATGTTTTTGCCGACGACTAGTTATAAAGGCTTTTTTTAGTCTTCGGGGGTATGACTTACGCCCCCACACTGTTGAAACCGTCGTGAGGATTTGGGAGTGGGGTTTAGAAAGTGGGGTGTGGGGGTGGGATTTAGAGGGTAAAATAAAAGATAGACCCTTCACCTGCCACAGAGTCACACCAGATAAACCCCCCATGGCTTTCGATAATTCTCTTCACGATGGATAATCCCAATCCATAACCCTCCACCCTCTCTTTATCTCCCCGGAGGCGAGTTAGCGGCAAAAAAATTTCTTGTACTTTTTCTAACTCAAAACCACTACCATTGTCTTTGACGAAAAATGCCTCTGGAGGGGGACTTTTTTGGAGGGGATAAAGACGATAAAACGCTTCCGGTCTCCAATTATATGTTTTTCCAAATTCCAGATGAATTTCCTCTCTAAACGAACTATATTTCCAGGCATTAATCAGTATATTCTCTAGGGCTACCCTTAACAGAGGCTCATTGGCCATTGCCCCTAAACCTTTTTCTACTTTAATCAATGCCTTTTTACCGGTTTTTCTACCTCTTAAATCTTGGATAATTTCTAACACCAAATCCGACAGGTTTACCGGCTGCTTTTCCAGTTCATTCATCGGGACATATAAAAATAATAGACTCTCGAGGAGCCTGTTCATTTGTAAGGCCTTATCGTGAATGGTGCTCACCCAATTTTTCACTTCCTCATCCAGGGGGTAAAAATTTAACAAGCAAACTGCCGCCCCAATAATAACCGAAAGATAGTTACGCAAATCATGGGAAAGACTGCGGTTGAAGATTTGTAAGTCCTGATTAAGCCGTCTTAACTCTTCGTTGTTTTTTTCCAGTTGCAACTCAGCCAATTGCCGCTTTTCGATTTCTTGTTTTAACATTTCTTCTTGTTTTTTTATGCGCAAATGAGTAGCTATCCTTGCTAAAACTTCTTCTTCCTGGAAGGGTTTGGTTACGTAATCCACACCGCCAACTTTAAAGGCCCTTATCTTTTCTGAGATGTCATCTAAGGCACTTACAAAAATGATGGGTATGTCGGCTAATTCGGGATTAGATTTGATTTTCTCAGCTACCTGATAGCCATCCATATTAGGCATTTTTATATCCAGCAAAATCAAGTCAGGCTTAAAATTGTTTAAACTTTTTAAGGCCAATTCCCCACTCCTACAGGCCCTGATATCATAGTTATTTTTACTGAGCATTTCCAGCAAAACAGTAAGGTTTTCAGCTACGTCATCTACCACTAAAATGGTTTCCCTTTTTTCCTCCCAAACATTGTACTCCGCACACATCTTTTTGTCTTTTGCCTCCACCGTGAAATAATATGTGTCATCCCCACCCCTCTATAAAGGCTGGCATCTATCTTAAATATTACACCCAACAGGACGCGGGTCAGAATTGGAATTTTCCCGAGGGGGTTTGACTAGATATGGGAATAAATACCTTACAATTAAGCAGAGAAGCTATAGTGGAAGGATAGTAGTATGATGCGCATTTTGGCTATTGTACCCGGTGGGATTAGGGATCAAATTCTTTTTTTTCCAACCCTCGAATCCCTAAAGAAAAAATATCCAAAGGCTACTATAGACGTGATTGTAGAACCCAGAAGCAAAAACAGCTACACTATCTGTCCATATGTCCAAGACGTGTTAGTATTCGACTTTCAAGATCAAAATGGCCTAGCTGACTATCTTAACCTACTGGGGATGATCAAGGACAGGGAATATGAATTAGCCATCACCCTAGAGGATGACTGGATTATCAGCTTTTTACTGTGGCTGGATGGCATACCCACTCGCATCGGCTATAAGAGTAATACCTCCTGGTTTCTCAATTGTACTGTGCCCAAAAAAACAGAACAATATCTGCCCTACATGTATCATGAGTTGTTAAAACCGCTTCATATCAATACCCCTTGTCCACCCTTGAGTATCCACATCCCCCAAGATGAAATAAATTGGGCCACAGCTGAAAAAAGCCGCCTTAACCTCCAGGATAATGACTATATTCTCATCCACGGGGGCGCCAGTGTAGTAACCACCTCCCAGGGAATTAATAAAATCTACCCCGTGCCCAAATGGCAGCGTATTATTGATGAAATACAGAGAATACAAGAAATGCCAATAGTGTTGCTTTGTGGCCCAGATGATGTAGACTGGACTAAAGAGTTAATAACCCTCTGCCCACAGGTAAAAGTAGTGGCGCCTCCCTCCATGGGCAAACTAGCGGCTATAATAGGTGGGGCAAGGCTAATGGTGTGCACTGATAGCGCGCCCATGCAACTGGCTATAGCCCAGAAGGTGCCTACCATAGGCTTGTTTGGCCCCACCCAAGCCTCCCAACTAATACCCCCAGAATGTGACTATGCCGTGGGGATACAGTCTTTTAGCCGGGACATAACTGATATTGTACCAGATCAAATCCTGGAGAAAGTCCGACAGTTTTTGGCACACCAGGAGGCAGTTAAGGGATAACTAAGGCAATTTTACCAGTTACAGAACCTCCCTCAATCATCTGATGGGCAAGGGCAACTTTCTCCAGAGGGAAGGTGTGT
Source organism: Geminocystis sp. M7585_C2015_104 (assembly GCA_015295805.1). Lineage (NCBI taxonomy): Bacteria > Bacillati > Cyanobacteriota > Cyanophyceae > Chroococcales > Geminocystaceae > Geminocystis > Geminocystis sp. M7585_C2015_104. The sequence goes on from DVEF01000079.1 coordinate 69,950, forward strand.
GACAGGTGTATACTTAGTTTCCCCTCATCAAACCAACGGGCACACTGTTCTAGTATGCTACACTGATGTTTCAGAGCTGAGGGCAAACTCATCAATGCCGGTGTCAGCATTAACTCCAGACTGATACGCAGATTGCGGTTGCGGGCTATTTTCAAGCTGCCTAGGCTAAAGTCTGGTTCTAAAATAGTTACCAAGTCTCCATATACCCTCACCGCCTCACAGGTGTCAAAGAAGGTTTTGCCTCCCACTGTATCAAAAGCCACATCCACTCCCTCCCCCCTTGTCCATTCCATTATGGCATTGATAAAATTCTGTTGACGGTATAAAATGGGGTGGTCGGCACCTAGTTTTCTCACCAGTCTTTCTTTGTCAGGATTGCTGACGGTGGTGGCTACAGAGGCACCTCTCAGCTTGGCTAGTTGAATTGCCACATGCCCCACTCCTCCCGCACCAGCGTGGATTAACACCTTTTGTTCCGATGTCAGCCCGACCCTATCATACAATGATTCCCAGGCGGTGATCAACACCAGAGGGGCTGCTGCCGCCTCTTCAAATGATAGGGATTTTGGTTTGTGAGCCACGTAATCTTGCTCTACTACGGCATATTGTGCATAATTGCCAGTATTCGCCTTTCCTAATCCACCCTGACAGAAATACACCTCGTCTCCCACCTTGAATTTTGTCACACTTTCTCCTACTGCTTCTACTATACCTGCCCCATCGCATCCCAATACTGCCGGTGTGGTTTCTTCTGGATAAAAAGTGCCCCGACGACGGATTTTGGTATCAATGGGGTTAACTCCTGCCGCCTTCAGACGCACTAGTATTTGGGTGGGGGATTCTATTTCTGGGCGTGGGATTTCCCGCAATTCTAACACGCCTACATCCCCTGGTTTAGTCATTACTACTGCCTGCATCTTCATTTTTCCCTTCCTCCTTCCTGTTTTTCTCTTTCTTCCTTCCTTTCTTTCTTCCTTTATAGCTTATTTTTCCCTGTTATTTTCAAGTATAAAATTTCAAGCACAAGAAAAGAGTATCCTTTCCAAATTTCCCAGGGAAAGGCATACTCTTACTCCCTTTATTGTTTCTCAAGCCTCTCGTTAAATAGGGGCCAATTTAAACCGGAGAAAGTTATACGCTTTTTGTTATTTATTCTCTAAAACCGGTGCTAATTTAATGTTTTTTGCCAAACCCAATAAAGCCAAAAATTTTATAGTCCACCAGGTAATATCAATTTCCCACCACTTTAATCCATGACGGGCAGAATACTGGAAAGCATGATGATTATTATGCCAACCTTCTCCAAAGGCTAATAGGGCAACCCACCAACAATTGCGAGAATTGTCATTGGATTCGTAGCTTTGATAGCCAAATTTGTGAGTTGCACTGTTGACAAACCAAGTAACGTGAAATACCCACACCAGACGGAAGAAAATCCCCCAGACAACTAGTGGCCATCCCCCCCACCAGTATAGTATTAAACCTAACACTACCTGGATGGGAATAAAGTACTTTTCACAGAAGACATAAAAGGGATCATTTTGAATATCCTTCGTATATTGGGGAATGAGTTTATTAGCAGGATTATCCACCAACATCCAACCTACATGACTCCACCAAAAACCTTTGTTAGAATCATGAGGATCTCCAGGGTGATCGGAATACTTGTGGTGGATTCTATGTAATCCTACCCAGGAAATAGGACCACTCTGACATGCCAGTGTACCACAAAACACTAAAAAATATTCTAGCCATTTTGGCGTCTCAAAACTGCGGTGTGACACCAAACGGTGATATCCTAGAGTAATGCCTATACAACCCGTTAGCCAGTACAAAAATGCTGCTACGCCTACTGCCTGCCAGCTAAAATTGCTTGGCAAAAACACTAGTAAAGCCACCAAGTGAATGCCACCCAGGTAGATGATAATATGCCATGCGGGTGCCAGTTTTTCTACATTTGTTCCTACTGTCATTTCTTACTTAAGACCTTAAAACAACAACCAAAAATCAATTCTATCAGAGCAAGGGCTCTCGAATTCTAACAATTTGCTGGTATAATTGCCAGTATTTTCCTAATTCAATCCTCTTTTTCCCTCTTATTCTGGTATCTTCCGGCTTAAAATGGAAAACGATTCTTTTCTGGCAATTCTTGAAACAAAACTAAACAAACCCCATTTAGACTCCCTAACCATCGTCGACGGGACAAAAGACCCACGGTGGAGAGATAATTGGGTTAATAAAGACTTAACAAACTGTCTTCCCCGCCATTTGCTCATCCCTCACCATAAAGATATCCTATCACAGATAGTGGGAATGGCCCACCAACAAAAATGGCGGTTATTACCCCTTGGCAATGGCACAAAACTAGACTGGGGGAAGCTACCAGAAAAGGCAGATATACTGGTAAGCACTTCCAGACTCGACCAAATAGTAGAATATGCACAGGAAGACTTAGTGATAACCGTACAGTCGGGGGTAAAATTAAAAGACTTACAACAGTTTTTAGTATCCTTTGGCCAATTTTTACCCGTTGACCCTTATAATCCCCAAGAGGCTACTATCGGTGGCATTGTGGCTACAGCTAATACCGGTAGCTGGCGACAACGTTATGGGGGGGTGAGAGATTTGGTGTTAGGAGTCTCTTTCATCCGCAGTGACGGCAAGGAAGCCAAAGCCGGTGGGAAGGTGGTAAAAAACGTTGCCGGTTATGACTTGATGAAACTATTTACAGGCTCCTATGGTAACCTGGGAATTATAACTGAAGTGACTTTCCGTCTCTATCCCCTACCAGAAGCCTCTAAAACTCTATTTCTTGCCGGTGATGAGGAAGGTATCCGCCGTCTGCAAAAAACTGTCTTACTGTCGGGATTAACCCCCACTGCCGCAGATATAGTCTCCTCCTTTTTGGTTGACAGTTTAGACTTACCTAAAGGGTTAGGATTAGCCATACGTTTCCAAAGTATCCCTGAAAGTGTTAAACAACAGGCAGAAAGAGTTAAACAATGGGGGGAGGAAATCAACCTGTCTGTAACCAGTTTTGAGGGAGAGACGGAAACCCATCTCTGGCAACAGTTGCAGCAGAAAATTTATCTAGGAGTAGAAAGTCAAAGAATCTGCTGTAAAATCGGCATCCTTCCCAGTGAGATAGTTAAATTTTTCTCCCAGTGGCAAGGGTATGGTTTAGTCAATATCAGTAGCGGTATAGGATACATCTCCCTGCCAGGAGAAACAACCACTAGCCAAATAAAACAACTGCGACAATTCTGTCAAGACAACGGCGGGTTTCTAACTATCCTCTCCGCCAAGGCATCCTTTAAACAACAAATAGACTGTTGGGGATATGTGGGTAACAGTCTTCCCCTCCAGCAGAGACTAAAGTCGGAATTCGACGCCGCCGGTGTTTTTGTCAACAGACTCTAATCTTCTCTATGTGAGTGACAGAGGGGTTTTTCAAGTAACTCAAATTTTCCTAACACGCATTGATTATAAGATATCACAATACCAGCTGTTTTTCCCCTTTTACTCCCCATTGATTAGCCTTTCCCTCTTCCGATTTATTTTGGTTTCTCCTAGGATGGGTTGTTGGCGGCAGCGGCCATTACTACAAAAGTTACAAGGCATACACCTTGGTAGGGGATAACTCTATCTTGTAAATCCAGTTATCATGGGGGAGTCTGTTTTATTTTTCAACAATTGGGTTAAGGAAACATTATGGCCCTTAGTAGGAAAAATGCATTAACCCTAATCTTTTTGTTTGGGATTATAAGCCTCCTAGGCGACATTATCTACGAGGGAGCCAGAAGTGTCAATGGTCAGTATTTAAATACTCTTGGTGTCTCTGCATTTGTAGTGGGCTTTGTGATGGGGATGGGGGAATTTTTTGGTTACTTTATTAGGCTTTTTTCGGGTTATATCGCCGACAGAATTGGCTCCTATTGGTTTTTTGTTATTCTAGGTTATGGGCTATTAATGTCAGTACCTCTGTTATCTATATCTGATTTTTGGGCCATTGCGGCTCTTCTTATTATTCTGGAAAGAATAGGCAAAGGACTGAGAAGTCCGGCAAAGGATACACTGGTATCTCATGGTACTAAAAACATTGGCACTGGGCTAGGTTTTGGCATCTTAGAATTTGTAGACCAAATTGGTGCAGTTATAGGCCCACTGGTATTCACTTTTCTTTTCATCTCCCTTCAAACTCCTCAAAAGACCACTGCTGACTATCAAAGAGGCTATGGGTTATTCTGGATTCCCTTTTTAATGCTTATCCTGATTTTATTGTTTACCTTTTTCAGGTTTAAAAAGCTCGACAAACTACAGCGTTTGAAAGCCAATAATAGCTCTCCAAATATTCCAAAATATTTCTGGATATTCTTATCTTTCACCTTCATCAATACCCTTGGCTTTGTCAACTTTGCCCTCATAGGTTATCACCTGAGGTCCAACCAAATTTTGCCTGAAGGCTACATACCGTTTTTGTATTCGGTAGCCATGACAGTCGACGCAATTTTTGGAATAATACTTGGCAGGTTATATGACAGTTTAAAGCTACGAAATCGCCACATTTACATACTTCTAGCACTCCCCATTATAACAGCAATAACTGTGAGCCTGGGATTTTCAAAAACTGTTGTATTGACATTCCCAGCCATATGCCTGTGGGGGGGCATAATGGGGGCTCATGAAACTGTAATGAAGGCCGTGGTTTCAGATATAACTTCCCTTTCAAACCGGGGCACTAGCTTTGGAATTTTTCATACAATCTATGGCTTTGCCACTTTTTTGGGTGGAGTTATAGCCGGCTTTCTCTATGACATTTCAGTGGAATTGATGGTGGGGATATTAATCCTCATTGAGTTGTTGGCAATCCCCATGTTTTTTGCCTTGAAGAGTGCTTTAAAATTCTAGGCATTTTATACGGCGATATTATGATGACAAACGACTCTATTCTCCCCAATATTTTGCTGTCAGTTTATTGGTGGCATTACCTTGAGCAAAAACAGTAATCCTACCCCGAGTAAAAATAAGAAAAACAGGAAATAGGAGACACTAATAATTAGTTAGTGTTAAAGAGAGGAAAGTATCAACAATAGTGGCAATTTCCTACAGGTGGGGGGGAAGTTTATTTAGAAAGCCCGTAATATCCGCCACAACCCCTCTTAGCCTTTTAATTCAGCCTGTAGCAATAGACTTTTTCGTCAGTCAATACATTTTCTCAACCCGTCTCTCCAGCAACTGCCTTATACCCCCTGGGGAGTTAATTAAAAATACTTGCAATTATTTCCACATTTGGCTAGGATTTAGTGATAAAAATAATCGATATTCCAGCGATAACAAGGGCGTAAGTTAAAAAATTTTTTCAAAAAACTCGGCGGGAGTAGTGTTGGTGTTGGAGAGTTGTCCGGCTTTTGGCACGGAATTAAAGGGAAATCGAGTGCCACAGTTAGAAGAAGACTCTTTTGAGCAGATTACCTCTGTTTCCCAGCTAAAAGATGTGTCTTCAACCCACTGGGCCTTTGAGGCGTTAAGAAATCCAGTGGAAAGATGCAGTTGTATAGCGGGGTATCCAAATGGCACCTTCAGAGGGAATCGAACCCCGAGTCGTTATGAGTTTGCCGCGGGCTTGAACTTTTGTATACAGGCCATAGAACGCCTAATGGCAAAAGGTGATAAACTTTTTCAAGAAGAAATTGAAAAATTAAATCGATTAACCAGTGAGTTTCCATCAGAATTAGGAGCAAGGGTAGATAAACTAGAAGGACCTGTAGCCTTCCTGGAAAACAAACAGTTTTCCACCACCACGAAACTGCGGGGGAATGCCCCCTACAACAATGCCTCCAGTTTTCCGGGAGTGAAAAAAAGCAATACAGGAGTAGCTCAAGACAGAGCCGTTTTCTCCTATCGGGCGCCACTGAATTTTGATGCCAGTTTCATGGGCAAAGACTTGCTGCGGGTGCGAATACAGGGTTCAAACTCTCGCCCCCTTGACGCCAACAGTGATATGGTGCGTCTCAGTCATGACACCACCACTGGCTTTGACAACAACGTCAACATAGATAACTTGTATTACCCCTTTCCCATTGGCGATAGCATCACCGCCTTTGTAGGTACTAACGCTATGAATATTGATAAAGTCTTCAATGTCAACAACCTCTATTTAGAAAGTGATGCCACTGGAACCCTTGTTAACCTTTTAAGAAGAAACCCCTTGTCCGCGGCTCGGAAGGAGCTGGTGGTGGCCTTAAAATCAAACTGGGAGAACAATGGCATCTGAATAATATTTACGTATTACACAGGGCCTCAGAACCACCTCCCGTAGCACCGGGGCATAGTTGGAGTTTCTCCCCTCCAAGAATTTGCAACTGTCTACCGCCTATCTATATTCTTACGGGCCCACAGGGGATGTCAATCTCACCAGTGGCACTGGCAGCCCCATTGGCCGAAATCCCTTCGGCGGCAGTTGGCATCTGGCAGATAAGATTAATATAGCCGCCTGGGGTGGTTACGCCTTTGTGGACAATCCTATTCCCCGGGGTAGCAAACCCGCCCTGACAGCCAGAGACGACACCGAGATGTGGACTTGGGCTGCCCTCCTCTCCTTCCTAGATGCGGGGAAAGAAGGTACTGTCCTATCCCTCGCCGGTGGCATGCCTCCCAAAGACTCTCGAGACCGCGATAATGCTCATGTAGTTGAACTGCAGTATAGCTACCCCATCAATTCCAATATCCTTCTAACCCCCGGTTTCTATGTGGTGGTAAACCCCCAACCATGACAGCCAAAACGATCCTGTTCGAGTAGAGGCGGTTAGGACTACCTTTAGATTCTAATCCCCCGCCCTTTCTTTTCCTCTACCTTACCTTTTTTTTGGCGTCTCTCCTTTTCTGGGGCGCCATTTTTTATTTTATTCCCTTTCCTATTCACCTCGCCACATATAAGTTCTTGTTATACCGCAGCCTTTTTTCTTGAACCCAAGACCATTTTTAATTTCTTTTAAACCCCTTTTTAAACACACACACCCACCCCATTCTAATTATGTTTATATTATGTCATAAACTCCCATATTATTCCCTTTTTATTTATCATTCTTTACAATCAAATTTATGAATAACTGTTAACGAGTGGAAAAACAGGGAAAAGTGGGACAATGGTGGGTGGTGTGTATACTGGAAACAGCCTTAAGGGAAAAACAGGCTAGTAAAAAGGGGGCGGGAAAACGAACCTACCTCAATTCCCAATCCCCAATTTCATCGGGCGATCAAGACAAAGATAGCAACGGCTAAGACAAAATAGCCGAAAGCTTTTTGGAGGGATTTGGCCTGTATTTTTTTGGCAAGATTGGCACCAAAAACAATACCGCAACTGGCGGCAAGGGAAAAGGAAATCATAATTGTCCAGTTTAAAGCCACCTGACCCCAATAACCAAGAAAACCGCTAAAGGCGTTGGTGGCAATGATGAGAAGAGAGGTGCCCACCGCCTCTTTCATGGGGATGCCGCCAATCAACACCAGCGAGGGAATAATTAAAAAACCACCACCAACCCCCACAAATCCAGTAAGAATCCCTACACCCAACCCCTGAAAAATCGTTAGGACAATTTTCTTCACCACAGTTGGCGGTTTTTCTGATAAGGGGGGGTTTTTGTCGGCATTGCCAGTTTTCTGGGAATTGCTTTTTTTAATCATAAAAAAACTAGCCAACGCCATAACAACACCAAAACACCCCATTTGAATGGTGTCGGTGATGAAGGGGAGTCGGCTAAGTTTTGCCCCCAAAAAAGCACCCACCATGGCGGGGGGGATAAAGGTCATCGCCACTGGCAGATTCACATTCCCCTGTTGCCAATGAGGTATCAATCCCACCACACTGACGATGCCAACTATGAAAAGACTCATGGCTATTGCCTCCTTGGCTGTTACCCCCACTACATATTTAAGTATCGGCACAGCCAAAATGGAGCCACCGCCACCTATTAACCCCAGACTTAAACCAACAAGAATGGCAAGGAGTAAGGCAAAAGTATAACGCATGACAGTTTATTCTACTGGAAGATTAGCCTCCTGCCAGGCTATTATCCCCCCCTGTAAATCAAATACACATTGTTTACCGAGGGAAACTAATTTTTCCGCCACTTGACGAGAACGTCTGCCAGAGCGACAATAAAGCACCAGATTCTCCCATTGTAACAGTTGTTGGATATCAGAATCGCTCAAGGTAGAGGAGGGTTTGAGGATGGCACCAGGAATGTGTGCTTGTTGATATTCCGACAACTCCCTTACATCTACCAGAGTTACTCCCCCGCTAGAGAGTCTTTTTTGTAACTGTTGGGGGGAGATGGCAATTATCTTCTCCACTATTGTAGAGGATGTCATGACAGTTCACTCCCTCTAAACTGCAGCCGCTACGTTGCCACACTGTCTGTTGGCCGGGATAGCCTCCATGATTTTGGCCGGGTTGGGCAGATTCAAGTTATTCATAATGTCAATGAATTCCTCCCTGGTTTTGTTAGCCAGTCTGGGGTTATATTGTTTCTCCTCGCCAATGGTAGAAACCGTGTGGCCACGATAGTCATGTCCAGGATAGACTAAAGTACTATCGGGGAGAGTAAATAGTTTCTGGGTGATGGAGTCATAGAGTTGGCCAGCATCCCCACTTTGGAAATCAGTGCGCCCACAACCCCTGATAAACAAGGCGTCTCCCGTTAGCAGGTGGGTACCATTTACAAGGTAAGCAAAGTGACAGTCGGTGTGTCCTGGGGTGTGGATGGCCTTGATTTCCACACTGCCCACCTTCAATACTTCCCCATCTTTCAGGTAAATATCAGCACATTCTACTTTTGCCTTCTCTGGTACTACTCCCTTGCAGCCAGTCAATTCTTTCAATTTCCCAGTGCCGGTAATATGGTCGGCATGCACGTGGGTTTCAATAGAATAAACCAGTTTCAACCCCAATTCCCGAATCAATTGTAAATCCCTTTCTACCTTTTCCAAAACCGGGTCCACCAAAGCCGCTTCCTTGGTTTCTTCGTCGGCAATTAGATAGGTATAGGTCCAAGTGTCTTGATCAAACAACTGACGGAATAACATTTTCTTCCCCTCTGCAGGCACAACTCTACTTTCTTACATTATATCATCACTTGTTCATATGGTAATATTTTTAGCCAAAAAAAAGGGGGCGGGGAACAGGGGTGTGGAGGCCTATAATCCTAAACCCATACTTTATGGTCATAGGCCCTCCATCCCTAGGGAGGGGGGAGAGGGGTAGGACTAGAAGGGTGGGGTGTGGGTAAGAAGGGATTAACGCCGGGAGTGGAAGTTGTTTCCGGGGGTTTTTGGGATTTACCTGGCAGGGTGGCCAAAGCAACACGATCGCCCCCCACCTCTTTGAGCATGTCTAACACCTCCACCACCTGACTATAGAGGGCATCCTTGGAGGCATGTAGGACCATTAAACCATTGGGATTGAGACTATGATAGTTCTTAATGGCACTATACAACTGTACCCTGGTAACGGGTTGCTTTTCCAGATATAACTGTCCTCTACTGTCCAAACTCACCACCAGCATTTCCCGCATCTGTGGGGTACCAGTGGCCGCCTTTGGCAAATTTAAGGTTATGGCCTGCTGACGGGAAAAACCAACTGCCGCCAGGATAAAAAAGGTTAGAATACAGAAAATCACATCAATCATTGGTACGATTTCAATCCGCACCTCTTGGCCCTGAATATCCTGCCACAGTTTAAAAGGTTTTACCGCGGATTTACCATTGGCATGGGCTGTCCTTTTAGCGGCATCAGGAGAATCTCCAAGGGGTGAGTGTGAGAGAGTAGTCATTTTCTCCACCAACGGATACAACACGTCATCAATTCTAGAAAAAAAATCCACTAATAGTGGGCAAGTTTATTCAGACGTTGACGATAAATCACCTCTAAATCACTGCCAGCCTTTCTGAAAATACGCACCTGATTAAACCAGAAGGCCTGGAAGAGACGATAAAATGCCACACTGATGATGGCCACAATCAAACCCACGGCGGTGGAAATAAGAGACTCACCTATACCCAGAGTAACACCACTAGTAGAGGCAGTACCTAAATCACTAATAGAAATTGAACCAAGGGAGCGAATTAAACCCAAGACAGTACCTAATAAACCCAACAACGGTGCTAGGGCTATCACCCCCTCCAGGATTTTATCACCCTTGCGCATCAAGGCCAATTCCTCATCGGCCGCAGTCTCCAGGGCAAGGTGGAACACATCCGGATCTGGATTGTCCAATTGGAGAGGATAGTAGAGGAATCTGCCCAGAGGGTGGTGACGATAACGAGAAGCCACCTCCTCTGCCTTTTGCCAATTCGTCATGGCTACATCCATTATATTATTGAGTATCTGTTCCTCTCGAAATAGAACTCTGGCCCAAAACCAAAGACGTTCAATAATTGTCCCCAAGGCGAGAATTGACAGGAATAACAGGGGCCAAATGGCCACACCGCCCTTCTCAATTAATTCTGTAAAAGTCACCGCTTTACCCCTTTTTTTGTATCCCTCTGTCAACAGGAGTGCTCTGACTAATACACCCCGTCTCTAGATTTTAACAATTATTAACACCCAGCGCAGGGTATAGGGTAAAGGGGTTAGGGTAAGGGGGTTAGGGAATAAGAGGGGGAAAGAAAATAAAAAACTGTTAAAGGGATTTGCCAATTGTAAACTAAATTATCTTGTCTAGGGGCGATTTACCAGTGACACAAAACTAGATATTATGATTAAACAATAGGAATTAAGCAAAAGAATTGAGCCTCTTGAACTAAATGCCTAGCAAAGTCACTGTTGAGCAAGTAAATCAAATTGTAAACAATCTGCACCACAGACCTTTTGAAATTTTGGGTTGTCACGCCACAACAGGGATATTGAGACAGAAAACCTGGGCAATTCGTGCTTACCTACCAACAGCGACAGAAGTATCTGTAATTTTGCCAGACGAAAAGAAAGAATACCCCATGAAGCCAGTACATCATCCCAACTTCTTCGAGTGTGAGATCAGGCGTGACAAACTGGGCATTTACCAGCTGAGAATAAAAGAGGGAGACCGGGAGAAGATTATATACGATCCCTACCAATTTCAGAATTTGCCCCTGACAGACTACGACATATATCTGTTTGGCGAGGGAAATCACCACCGCATATATGAAAAAATGGGAGCCCACGTGGTGGAAATTGAAGGCGTCAGGGGGGTATATTTTGCTGTGTGGGCCCCCAACGCCCGTAATGTCTCTGTGATCGGGGATTGGAACAACTGGGATGGCCGGGTCCACCAAATGAACAAAAGAGAAAATATAATCTGGGAGTTGTTTATCCCAGGATTGGACTATGGCACCAAATACAAATATGAGGTAAAAAACTGGGAAGGCCATATATATGTCAAGTCGGATCCCTTCGGCTTCTGGCAAGAACCTAGACCCAAAACCGCTTCCATCGTGGCAGACTTAGACAGTTACCAATGGCATGATCAAGAATGGCTCGAAAGACGACGTACTACTGACCCCCTCACCCAACCCATTGCCGTTTATGAAGTACATCTGGGCTCGTGGCTACACACATCCATAGATGAGCCCATAAGACAGTACGGCACAGGAGCAGAGCCGGTACAAGCCTCAGAGTACAAACCAAAGGCCCGTTTTCTCACCTACTACGAACTGGCAGACCGTCTCATCCCCTACGTTAAAGAAATGGGTTATACCCATATAGAGATTCTCCCCATAGCCGAACACCCCTTCGATGGCTCTTGGGGTTATCAAGTCACGGGATACTACGCTGCTACTTCACGCTATGGCACTCCCCAGGACCTGATGTATTTTATCGACCAGTGTCACCAAAATAATATAGGGGTAATACTGGACTGGGTGCCAGGACACTTCCCAAAAGACGCCCATGGACTGGCATACTTTGATGGAACACACCTGTATGAACACCAGGATCCCCGCAGAGGAGAACACAAGAATTGGGGCACACTTGTATTCAACTATAGCAGAAACGAGGTCAGGAATTTCCTTGTGGCAAATGCCCTCTTCTGGTTTGACAAGTATCATATCGATGGCATCAGGGTGGACGCAGTAGCCTCCATGTTATATCTAGACTACGATCGCAGGGAGGGAGAGTGGATTCCCAACGAGTATGGTGGGAGAGAAAACATCGAGGCTGTGGAGTTTCTAAGACAGGTCAACACCCTGATTTTCCGTGAGTACCCTGGCATTTTGTCCATTGCCGAAGAGTCCACCGCCTGGCCAATGGTATCCCGTCCAGCCTACATGGGGGGGTTGGGATTCAATCTCAAGTGGAATATGGGGTGGATGCACGACATCCTCGACTATTTTAGCATGGATCCATGGTTCCGCCAATTCCACCAAAACAATATTACCTTTAGCATGTGGTACCATCACAACGAAAACTTCATGCTGGCACTATCCCATGACGAAGTAGTTCATGGCAAAAGTAGCATGCTAGGAAAAATGCCCGGGGATGACTGGCAGAAATTTGCCAATCTCCGCAGTCTATTTAGCTACATGTATGCTCACCCCGGCAAGAAAACCATGTTTATGGGAATGGAATTTGGCCAGTGGAGCGAATGGAATGTCTATGCAGACCTAGAATGGCACCTGTTACAGTACGATAGACACAAACAACTACAGAAGTTCTTTAAGGACCTAAATCGGGTTTATACCAGTCAGCCGGCGTTGTATGAGAGAGACTTTGAACAGGACGGCTTCCAGTGGATAGACTGCAGTGACAACCGTCATAGTGTTGTGTCCTTCATTCGTCGGGCAAAAGATCCCAATGACTTTCTGGTAATAGTCTGCAATTTCACACCCCAACCCCACAGCCATTATCGCATAGGTGTGCCCAAACCTGGGTTCTACCGCGAAATCTTCAACAGCGACTCCCGAGAATATGGCGGCAGCAATATGGGCAACCTGGGAGGTAAAATGACAGATCAATGGTTTTTCCACAACTATGAACACTCCCTGGATTTGTGTTTGCCCCCCCTAGGAGTTTTGATGTTGAAGTGGGTGCCCGACAGTGTTCCATCTAATCCCTCTGGCGAAGAAGAATAATGTTAGAAAAGATTAAGCAAATTGCCGCGGAAATAGCCCCAAGACTAATAGAAATCCGTCGTCACCTCCACGCCCACCCGGAATTGAGTGGACAAGAATACCAAACTGCCGCCTATGTAGCCGGAGTGTTGTCCTCCTGCGGTTTGACAGTAAGAGAGGGAGTGGGCAAAACGGGCGTCATTGGTGAGTTGAAAGGCAATGGCACCAGTGACCTTTACCTGGCCATCCGCGCCGACATGGATGCCCTACCAATACAAGAGGCCACAGGACTAGAATTTGCCTCCAAAGTCCCCGGCGTCATGCACGCCTGTGGCCATGATGTCCACACTACCGTGGGTTTGGGCACTGCCATGATCCTGTCCCGACTACAAGAATTTCTGCCAGGAAGAGTCCGTTTCTTGTTTCAACCCGCCGAAGAAATAGCTCAGGGAGCCCTCTGGATGGTTGCTGATGGCGCAATGGAGGGGATTGACGCCATTTTTGGCCTCCACGTCTTCCCCACCCTGCCGGCGGGCACTATAGGAGTCCGCTATGGAGCCTTGACTTCGGCTATGGACGACCTAGAAATCATCATCCAGGGGGAGGCGGGACATGGAGCTCGGCCCCACCAAGCCGTTGATGCCATCTGGATTGCCGCTCAGGTTATCACCGCCTTACAACAAGCCATCAGTCGCACCCATAACCCCCTACACCCCCTAGTGCTGACTCTAGGACAAATTAGTGGCGGCCATGCCCCCAATATCATCGCCGAACAGGTTAAAATGGTGGGCACCGTCCGTTCCCTCCACCCCGAGGTAAGGGAGAGTCTGCCAGAATGGACCAGAAGGATAGTAGAAGGCATTTGCCAGATTTATGGCGCCCGGTGCGAGCTCAAATACAACCGTCGTCTTCCCAGTGTTCAAAACGACTGGCAACTGACCAAGATTGTGGAAAAAGCCGCCATTGAAGCACTAGGGGAACAAAATGTAATTATAATCAACGAACCCTCCCTCGGCGCCGAAGACTTCGCCATATACCTGGAACACGCTCGTGGCACAATGTTCCGTTTAGGGATTGGTCTAAAGGAAGGAAAAAACTACCCCCTGCACCATCCCCGTTTCCAGGTGGACGAGTCTTCCATCATCACCGGTGTCATTACCATGGCCTACAGTGCCTACCAATACTTTGAACAGTCCTCCAGATGAGCCTCTCCACCTCTTAACTTCCAGCCCCCGTCCCCTTTGCCGTTTAACCCCACAAAGGGGGCCCCTGTAGACTGAACTGGTTGAAATTAGGATGGGGAGAAACATGCGGACGGAGAGACTCGAACTCTCACGTCAGAGACACTAGAACCTAAATCTAGCGCGTCTACCAATTCCGCCACGTCCGCTAGCCCCAAGTCCTATCATAGCAACACTGGGGAAATAATTCAAGGGTCGAGTAAAATTTTTTTTCAGGGATGACGGCCTAACCGGATTTCCTCCAGTTTCCGTTGGGTCTCCTTATTGATGCGGTTGAAAAGACGAGTTGTACATCGGCGGGGGCGGAAATTTTTTTTCTGTTTGGCACTGGTGGTGTCTATTTCCTGTTGGAGACTGGCTGCTGACATACACTCGGCGCCATAGCCTCTCACCGTGGTAGTCTGGGCTATATCCGATGTAGCTACGATAAGCCTAGTACGACTGTGGGGATTGCGTCTTTGGAAGGAGGCACAAAATCTTTCGATGTACGAGTCGGCCGTTTCTGAATAGGAGGTGTAATATACAGTTACGTATTTGCTCCACCTTTCTTCGTTTTGGGGATTTTTCTGGTAGTGGGCGTCGAAAATTATTCTTACTTCTATTTGTTTATAGCCGGCGTAATTAATTAGAATTTCAATCAGGGAATTCCGAGCCCGTTCCAATCCCTGTTCCTCCTTGATTTTTTGCAGTTGCGGCCATGAACCTATGACGTTGTAACCATCCACTAGTAGGATGGTCGAGGGGATTATTGTACTCATTTTTCTCCATATCCTCTTAGCAGATTATACAATGATGCCATAATAGTACATGCTAACAAAAAATTAAAATGGGAAAAACCGATGGGTTGCTAGGAGGTAATAATTCCTAACTCCCGCGGATGCCCCTGTTGTACTACCCTACCGCCTTTGAGCAGGAAATACCCGTCAGCATATTTTAACTCTTCCAGACGATGAGTCACCCACAAGGCAGTAATGTGTTTTTCTTTAACAATTGTCCTCACTAGACTCACCAATTCCATTTGTGTGTCTGAATCCAAAAGGGCAGTAGGCTCATCTAGCAACAATACCCTACAATGACGGGCTAAAGCGCCTGCAATGGCCACCCTCTGCTTTTGTCCGCCACTGAGGGTATGAATGGGACGCATCTGGAAGTCTGGTAGATTCACGGCAGCAAGGGCTTCTTTTACCCTTTCTCTTATCTGTGGCAGGGTGAGTTTTTCGGCTACTAGGCCAAAGGCAATATCAGCACCCACGGTTGGCATTACTAACTGGTGATCGGGGTTTTGAAACACAAAGCCCATAGGAGACTCAATATAAATATCGCCACTGTCGGGCATCAGCAAATTTGCCAATATCCTCAACAGTGTCGACTTGCCACAGCCGTTACTCCCCAGTAACATCCAAAGTTCCCCTCGTGGTACAGCTAGGGTACAGGAATCTAAAACCCTAGTCTTCCCATCCCAGCTAAAGGACAGGTTTTCCACTAGGATTGCCCAGTCTTGCCCATTGCCACCACTGCTATTGTCCCCCCCCTCCCCCCTCATGACTTTTCGGCCAAAATTGCCGCAAAACCCGGAACGTTGCTGCCCTTACTGGCGCCATCCTTTCGAGAAACAATAACCCCTGTTATCTGACTGCTCAATACCGCTATTTTCTTGTCCGTCTGCTTGTCACAGGTCAACTCTATAATGGAGGGGGTGCCACTTTCCATGGCCTGTAATATCTTCTGGTAAATGGCTTCCGCCTCCGACTCCTCCTTCTTCTCCACTGATAGCGGTACTGGTATGTATCTCACCAGCAAATCAATGGTTATCATATCCCTTCTTTTCCTTTTTTGGTCACTTCCTTAACCGATTGTAATATTTTTAAGTTTTTTTTTAGCAAATCAGTTGTCAATTCCAGTTTTTTTCCCCTAGAATGTTACTATAAGTATAACGTTAAGAAACGTAAAGTTTTCTAATAAAAACCTCTTAGTAATTATACCTATTACGGAGCATTAGGTATGACAATTGCAGTAGGTCGTGTAGCAGAAGAAAGAGGATGGTTTGACGTCCTCGACGACTGGCTAAAAAGAGACCGATTCATCTTCGTCGGGTGGTCTGGTCTTCTCTTCTTCCCCTGTGCCTATCTGGCAGTGGGAGGTTGGTTGACGGGGACTACATTTGTGACCTCATGGTATACACATGGTCTAGCAAGCTCCTACCTGGAAGGCTGTAACTTCTTGACGGCG
>DVEF01000080.1:0-10000 GCA_015295805.1 Geminocystis sp. M7585_C2015_104
ATAGGAGACTGAAGGGGATAATAGTCTTCGAGTTAATAGGGTTTAGTCTTATTCCCCTACTAGCCTCCATGATGGCAAGAGGTATTAGCCTGGGATAGATTAACAGTCACAGTCATACCATCAACCATTCCATTCGCCTTGGGGGGGAATAGTCGCCCCTACACCACCTCATGGGCAAAACTCCGAAGGCGGGTGAAGTGGAAAGGGCCAGCCACTGAGCCCCACAATAATTCATCTGTAATCGGATCCCTACCACGGTCAAAACTAATTAACTTCTCCTCGTCAATCTCAAAGCTATTATCCAAATAGGATTCCCTGCCATTTCTCACCACGATGCAATTCTTGCCCGGTTTTACATAACCTCGAAAATGGGTACCAGTCCATTCGGCAATCATATCACAGCCGGGCATTTTTTCCAGGTCCTCAATGGTTAATTGTCTCAGTAACTCTGGATTTCTGGACGCTCCATAGAATCTACTTTCGTCTTTCAATTTGTAGTGTTCCAATTCCAGATGATCATCTACCACATGGATTTTAAAAACCCGCACCCGATAGGGACGATTTAACATAAAATCATAGGCCTGTTCTAAAAATAGACTGGTGCCATCCAATAGGGATTCTGGCAGTGGACGCATACAAACCCTCACATGGGCGAAAAAAGGGGGATTATCCCACGCTTGTTTTTGGTTGCTGAAATCCGCCGCCATCAGACGGGCTAGGGCTTTTACATCAGTGGAGTGACTCATGTTCTCACCAGGTTACATTCCAGCTTGGATTCGGTTTAGTGCCAGTTTAGCACGGGTTTGAATCGCAATCTCATTGTCCCTGGCACAGACAGTCTTTAATTCCTCAGAAATTGCCGCCAACAAATCCAGACTACCAGAGTCGGCTTTCAGGGCTAGGTAAAAGTTTTCCCAGGCTACTACAGTAGCATAACGCACCACCCACTCCCCATCCCCAATGGTAGTCAGGAGGGTGTTAAAGATTTCCTGCTGGGTATTAAATTTCTCCTCGGCGGGTAGCTGTTGCCACTTAAGATTGCCTAAGCCTCTGGTGGCGGCGCGTCTGACACTTTGAGAAAAGTCTGTAGTAGCCGCCGAAATCAGTAAATCCTTTGCCCTAATATCCCCTATTCCTGCTAACACCCTCAACGCCCAGGCTCTTGCGCCATAATTGTAATCGTCTATGTTCTGAAGTAGAGGTTCAACTGCAGGCGCACCAATAGCTATTAAACCATCTACCGCTGCCACCGCCGCCCCGGGGTTATTCCACCCCAAAACTTCTATTAGTATAGGTATTGCTTGGGGAGACTTAACTGCCGCCAATTCCTCTACTGCCTTCAGTAGGGCATCTGCAGAATCCGCTTTCCTTACTGCCTCCACTAGTCTTTGTACCTTCTCTGTGCTATTTCCTGTAATATACATACTAGGATAGGTCTCTCCCAGATTCAGACTAGAGTAATTTTAACAGGTATGCCGGGTCTACATCTTTCCCTATATATTCGGGATTGTGGGGATTATAAGGGCTTTTTAGCCTGTCTACTGATATAATTTCCGCCCCGGTTGGTATAATAGGCGTGTCTAGGTCAAAGGATGTGGCGCCACTGAGATTACTGGAAATCCCCTTATACACCATTATTTGCAATTCCTCTTCCCCGTTTTTTGCCTTTACCAGTAATACTTCTTCGGGGTGATTACGGCTATACTCCTCTATTTGTTCAATTCTAATTTTTCCCATTGCCCATAACAGAATAATATTTCAATTGAGCTCTTCTTTACATGCCAATGGTAGCAGTTACCACCCCTTTTTGACATATTGCACTTCCATTTCTCCACTTGAATGCTTTTACTTAAACAACGGCTTATATACCGCAGTCACACGACGACAAATGTCTAGGTTTACTACTAGGTGTGTCAGTTGCGGGTTGTTGATGAGGGGAGGCAGAAATATCTGGGGGTGTAAGGCTTTCCAAAAATAGTGGACAAATTCTTCAACCTCCCTGTCTGTCATCCCAGTTTTTCCTTCAAGCCGCATTTTTCTTTCTGCCTCTTGTCGCCATTTTAAACTGTAGCGGTAGTCTTCTGGATTAAAAACCAACAAATAGTCAATCATCTCCCACAGAGGTAGATATTCTTCCAGTCTTTTATTGCAGTCTAGGGCAAACTGTCGGTCCTCTGGTGTGATAATGGGGTGGGGAGGATTGTCAAACACCTCTTCCGGCACTGGTCTTACTCCCACGAACCACCCCTCCAGTATAATAATATCACCCCTGTTGACCTGTTCATAAAAAGCTCTATCTCCTCTTCCCTGATGTAGTGATTTATCAAACCTAGGAATTGACACTGGATATTGACGTTGTTTAAGACTAGTCACAACCTCTATTGCCAAAGACACATCATGGGTAGCTGGTGGGCCACGCCAAATCAAACGGGGTTCTATTTGTGCTAAAATCCTTCTTTGGGCATAGGTTTTGTAAAAGTCATCCAGGGATATTGCCACAGTCGATAGTCCCAAATATTCCCAAATCAGTGATAAGATCCTAGCCGTGGTGGTTTTTCCTGTGCCCTGTAATCCTAAAATGCCTAATACCAAGGGGGTGGATTGTTGTTTATAAAGCGTCAATAATTCCCAAGCTAAGGGCAACCACAAACCCCAGAGATTGTGTATCAATTCTGCCTCGTTTTTATCTAGCCTCCATTCTTCTAGCTTCTGCCATATCTCCGAGTAAACCCCTGTTATTACTTCCTTTTTCTTGTTATACAAATCCGGATACGCTTCTTCGTTAAAGGCATAGTTATCCCCTGTTTTATAACTTATCAGTATCTTTTCCTCGGCTTGAGAAATAGGAATTGAATTCACCAGTTTTTTGATTATATCAACTAGCCGAAGGTTCATCATATTAGAGGCTAGGTTTATTCTAACAAGGACCTATAGAGGGATTATACAGGAACAAGCAAGAGATTTTATTAACCCCACAGGGAGACTATCTAGTCTTACAGGGGAGTAAACAATAAATGTCAACTTTCTAATAGAGGTGTCTATCAGTATATACTATTGGTCTTATACAGAAATAAAAAACACAAACCAGTCACCCAATCAGTGACTTAAAGGGTTGATTTTTTAGTCTGGCATAGATGAAGGGGTGGGTTTCCCATTACAGGGGAAGATACAATATATCCAATTCATCTGAGGGGGGACATATTTTCATTTCATATGGTAATAAATGAAGCATCCCATCATTCTAACAGGCAGATTTTCTTTTTATCCCAAATTTTGTCCCAAAAATAAAGCAGTCATAGTATTATAGAAGAGTAAATAAGACATTCCAGCAGCCCAACAGAGGGTTTTTATTGTATAGGGATAAACAAAGCATTTCAGTTGTCGGAAGGAGGAGGGAGGGGGAGATGTTTCCATTTAACTTAGAGACGAACAACACAAATTTTCCTTCTACCCAGGGGTAGGCAAAGTCTTCCGGTTGGTGAGGAATTTTTTCATCCCATGCGGGGTATAATGTAAGTCGCTCAACAGATGGATTTTTTGTTTATAAGGGAATACTGATGGTGTTTTGTTTTTCCTCTGGATAAGAATAAAAACACATCCCAGTCGTCTAATAAATAAATTTTTTGTCCCCAAAGCAATAAACAAGATATTTTATTTGCTTGAGGAGGTTATATTTTCGTTTTGAATGCCCATAAACAAGACAAACAAGACATGGTGTTTGCCTAACAGGCAGATTTTATTGACACAGAAGTAAACAAGGAATTGTAGTTGTCCTTTTAGCACAGATGAATAAGACATGGCAACTTTTTGGTGGGGAGGTTTTCTAGTTTTGTAAAAGGGTAAACAAGACACCCCAATCCCCTGGGATAGACAATAGGCTGGATGTGTTAGTAGGTTGGGGGAAAACTTTAATAATAACAAGCATCAGTGAGACATATGAATTGTCTCTGGGAGATTTTTTTGGTGTAGTAGGAATGAATGGGATATTTAAACTGCCAGGGGAATGGATGCTAGGCATGACAATGAGAAAAGGGGAGAAATCTGAATTCCCTGGGGTAAAAATCCTCTTGTATTGTGGGGAAATAAACGAGGTGTATTAGTTGTCTGGGGGAGGTTATTTTAATGATAAACGAGACACCTAAATTAAATTGCCCAACAGCGGGATTTTCTTGTATTGCATGGGAATGGAGACACGCCAATTGCTTGGAAGTAAAATTGTCTAGTGTTGTGTAGCAGTAAACTAGACATATCTATCGTCTGGGGGTTGGTTTTCTTGTAGGAGTAACAACAGATAGGGGTAGAAATCAAAAACACATCCCGGTTTTTTTTCCTTTGTTGGGAATTAACAACACATCTTGGGGGTTTCAAGAATAGACGGGGAGTTTTTTTTTGCTAGCCTGAGGGGGGATTTTAAAAATAAACAAGACGTTTCAATTGCCAGGGGAAAAATATTGTCTTGTTTGCCATAGGCATAAATGAGACGTATCCAATGCCTAGGGGTTGATTTTTCCTCTCTTATCCGTCTCATAGCTGTTTAATTTATAGACTTTCCTGCTTTACATTGGAATACCAGGGGTGAAGACTGTTTTGTATCCTATAGCAATAATCACATAGCAACAGGCGAGACACCCCTATTGCCTAAGGGTTTATTTCTTTCACTTTATATGAGAAAGAATGAGAAATAAATAAGACTTCTAGGTTTTCCGAAGATTGGATTCTCTGGCTTTTTTTGACAATAAATGACATGCCCTAATTGCCCATATTATTCCGAAGTAGTATGGGGTAACCATAGGCCTGGTTTTATGTATTACACCATACCAATATTAAAGCGGAAATTCAAAATTCATCTAAGGCGCCAAGAGAGTTTTTTCGTATTACTTTTAGGCTTGAGCAAGAAATCCTGGCAGGATAACCCCTGGTTTTAGATAATAAATAACAGATGCTAATACCATCAGTATCGTAATTATGCTTGGAAGATAAAAGGGTATCATAATGGTTTTAGATAACAAATAAAAGATGCTAATAATATCAATATATTGTAATCATCTTCGGAAGATAAAGTAAAAGCATAACCTGCCTGTCATATTAATTAAATCTTTATCTGAATGAACTTAATGTTTGGTTTTAAATTAATTATATGGGAGGGGGCGTTTAAGCGGTTTTAATACCTGAAAAGCGTTCATTTTTCTTTCATGGCTTTTCGCTTCTCCGTTTTTTAGCATTAATAGTTTTATTAACTCCTGCTAAGGCCGGGTAAAACCTTTGTGGGGTAGCCAGCGTATCCAGCTATTTGTTATAGGGATAACTGTAATCCCTTCTATTTTCAGTTCCACATCTTTTATGCCACTTATCAAGGCATAGTGGGGTTTTATTCTCTTAATCGAATTTTTGTCATAGCATTTACCATCAGTAATTACTAATACGTCGGGGTTTGTGTCAAAATCTTTATTTTCTACGCAGCCAACTACCAACCATTTCTGATTGGCCAACTCAAACATGAGATAGTTGGTATTTCTTTCCAGAATTTTAATGGATTTTATTCTTGCCAACTCGTATTCATTGGTATATTTTACAGGTAGGTATTTCTTAAGAAAGGCTAGAAGATTTAAGTTGTCATCCTTCTCAAAAAAGACCACTTCCAGTTTATTAACTCCCTGATTTTCCAGAAAGGGCATTAAATCAAAGTATACAGTTTTCTTATCTCCCAGATTAATAACGGCCGTGTTGTTGCGATTTTGAATGACTATTACTGCCTCGTCACCTCCGCCAATAATCGTCACTTGAATTAGGTTTAACTTTTGATAAATCAGAGGAGTCAAAACTACACCAGATGCTAGTGAAATTAGGCCCAGTCTGTATTTTCTCCACTCCCGTTTGTAGCTAATTGCTAGAAAGATAATATAAACTAAAACGAGATTGAAAACATGAAGTCTTCCAACTGCCAAGGAACTAAAGGGCAATTTGTTACTGGTTTCCACTATAGCAAATAGTAACCATAAAAAGGGATATAACAGAAAAGAAATGCTGCTGCCTAACAGGGGGATAAAAACACCAACAAAGGCGGCAACGATACCCACCAGAGTGATTACAATGACTAAGGGGGTGGCAAGGATATTGGTGATAATGCCATAAAGGGGAAAACGATGGAAATGATACCATTGTAGGGGCAATATCCAAATGGTGGCGGCAACAGTGGCGGCGACAATATTGGCAATAGTGGGAGGCAAAAAATCCAAACGTTTGGTTATGGGAAAAGTGGAAGCAATTAATCCCCAAACCGCCATGAAACTAAACTGAAAGCCAATATCCCAAATCCACACCGGGTTGATAATCAGCAATATTACCCCAGCCAACAATAGACTGCCAGAAATCCTCACTTGTCTTCCTTGTAGAATTCCTACCAAGCCTGCCATCCCCATAAAAGTTGCCCTTAAAATGGAGGGGTAAAATCCAGTGATAGTGGCATAACCCAAAAGACATAGACTCCCTATCAAAAAACGCCTATCTGGGGAAAAACCCGCAGTCACACTTAAAACCACCGCCAGTAGAAGAGACACATGGAAACCGGAGGCAGCCAGGGTATGACTTAAACCCGCTAGACGGAAACTTTCTTCTGTTTGCCAATCCAAATCCACCGCGCGACTGCCAATCACCATGGAAGATAAAAGACTACCATAAGGCATCTTCAAAAAACGGATATGGGTTTGAATAATTCTTTTTCTGGTTTGATACAAAAATCCTTGCCACCAATTTCCCTTTTCAATTATGGTTATAGATTTAGCTGCTAAGCCGGAAAATACCCCTTGTTTCTGTAAATAATCTGCAAAGTCAAATCCATCCGGGTTTAAGGGGGGAGAAGGCAAATATAGACTTCCTTCCACCCTGATAGTTGTTGAGGGATATACTCCTTTCACCTCTAATAAGGGGGATGTGACATATATCCTCCCCGTAACCTTTTTCTCTTTTTCATTCTCATCTATTAGACTGTTGGCAAGGAGAATAAATTTTCCCTTTTGATTGCGATTAATTTTGGGTTGGGTTAAAACAATGCCTTCTACCTTAACTGGATAGAATTTGCCATACTCCATACCACCAACAATCTGTTTGCTTATATACAAATTGTCGGCATTGGGCAAACGCCAGTAGTAGTAAACAAAGCCTATTACAACCAATATACAGAATAAAAATATATGGCTAATTTTTAATCTAAAGTAGGGATTTATTCCTCGAAAAAGCCATAGCAAAAACCCCAATAATGCAACAGCAGCCAGCAATCTTATTATCTCTTCAACGTTCCAAATACCGGTAAAAAGTAATCCTAGCAAGTAGGCTCCAAAAAATCCATATTTTACTTCAATTTTCGCGCCGTTAATTTTCATATTACAAAAAGAGCTGCATCAGTTTAAAATTTAACCTAAACTAAATAAACTAAATAAGGCTCATATTCGAGATAGAATTCTTTTAGTAGGGGGAGGTATTAAACAGTTACACCCCCTCTGGATAACCCCATAAAAAAGCAAAAAAAAAAAAAAAAAAGAACTAAAGACAAAAAAATAGTGAAACGGAAGACAATCCACAGGTTAGAATATTACCCCTTAAGGAAGGAGAAAAAGCAAGGATGGCAGTAATGAAAAAACCGACAGTATGGACAAAGGTGATAATAGCAACAGGAATGGTAATAGGGATAGAAATGGCATTAAAAGCTGTCCCTGTCAATGCCCAATCCCTGAAGGTGGTTTACCCGCCGACTAATCATGAAACCACGGCGGCATCTATTTTCATCATAGGCTCTGCACCGGCAAAAGGGGATGTTATTGTAAATGGTAACATAGTGCGCCGCTCGCCCCAGGGTAATTTTGCCCCTTCTATTCCCTTAAAGGTAGGGAAAAACGAAGTGGTTATCCGCTATGGCAGGGAGGAAGTCAAACGCACTATTCTCAGAAAAGATAATCAGCCTCTTTGGGAAGAGGTGGAAACACTAAGCAGTAATCTAATAAATCCTAGGGAAGATGTAACTGTTTTGCCTGGAGAGAATGTCTGTTTTAGCGCCATAACTCCCATTGATGCCAAAACCACAGTTACTGTAGGGGGTAAGAAAATTCCCCTCACCCCCGACTTAAAACAACCTCTCCCCCCCAATTCTGCAGTCCTGTTAGGCGAAAATCAAACCCTTACCAACCCCTCCCACTCCTGGCAAAGGGTTACAGGTTGCGCTTCTTTTGATTACACTACGGATTCTCTCACACCGGTTTTTTCTATGAATTACAAGAATAAAAACATTGAAAGAAGGGGCAATGGTAAAATTAATGTCCTAAACCCACAACGACTGCCGGTGGTTGAAGTTAAATCTATACAAGGTGTAACACGGACGGGGCCGGGGGTAGAATATTCCCGTCTAACTCCCCTCCCCCAGGGAGTAAAAGCAAGAGTCACCGGCAAACGGGGAGAATGGTTGCGGCTAGACTATGGCGGCTGGATAAGGGCAGAGGAAACCAAAATTTTGCCCACCAACACTCCTCCTGTCTCTTTTATTCGTAGTATTACCTCTCGCCTCACAGAAAATAGCCTAGAGATAGTTTTCCCTCTGGAAGTACAAGTCCCAATATCTATCCTACAAACCACTCAAACCCTCACCCTAACCCTGTATAATACCATAGCACAAACAGATATAATTCGTTTCGATGACAATCCTCTAATAGAAGGACTAGACTGGCATCAGAAAACTCCCACTCAGGTGGAATACCTCTTCACCTTCAAATCCCCCCAACAGTGGGGTTATGATGTCTATTACCAAGGCAGCAATCTCATTCTCAGTCTCAGCCTTCCCCCCCGTCTAAAAACCCAAATATCTGGAGCTACAATTGTAATAGACCCAGGCCATGGAGGAGAGGAGTTAGGAGCACTAGGACCTACAGGTGTAGCAGAAAAAGACGTAAATCTCAGGGTGGCCCTATTATTAGCACAACAGTTGAAGAGAAAAGGGGCCACGGTTTATCTTACCAGGGAAACAGACGAGTTTGTTGCCCTACAAGACAGACAGAATATAATCCGCAAAATCAAACCCACCATTGCTCTTTCTATCCACTACAATGCCCTACCCGACGGAGGCGATGCCGAAACTACAAAAGGAATAAGTACCTATTGGTATCACCCCCAGGCCCGTGATTTGGCAGTCTACCTCCATAACTATATTACCGAGAAACTAAATCGTCCAAGCTACGGGATTTATTGGAATAATTTGGCACTAACCCGCCCCCATGTGGCTCCTACGGTATTATTGGAATTAGGTTTTATGATAAACCCCGAGGAATTCGAGTGGATTACTAATCCTCAGGCACAAGAAATCCTAGCAACTACCTTGGCTGATGCCATTGAAAACTGGCTACTGGAAAAAACCGCTACCTCCGGCAACTAGGCAAAAACAATGAATACCCACTGGCATCCGGAAAAATCCACCCCCCTTATGGCATGGATATTCCTTTTTCCCTCTCTATTTTTTCTAACCTGCTTTCTTTTTTTGCCAATGATCGCGGTGTTATTTTTGAGTCTTACTGATGGTAATCTCAACCAACTTCAATGGGTAGGACTAGAAAATTACAAGAGACTACTAGCTAACCCAGACTTCCCTAGGATTCTGCTAAACACCACTTATTTCTCCCTCGCTACCATAGCCCCCAGCACCATTATACCCCTAGTGTTGTCCATACTACTCAATCAAAATATCCCCCTAAAAACCCTACTACGCACGGGTTACTTTGTCCCCTCCGTCACCTCTCTTGTAGCCATGGGATTGGGATTCCGTTGGCTATTTCAAAACAATGGCCCAGTCAACCAAATCCTGCTACAACTGAAAATAACCCCCATACCCTGGCTAAATAGTACTACCTGGGCAATGCCAGTTTTAATCCTTTTTAGCTGCTGGCGACAAATTGGCTTTAATCTGGTTGTTTTCCTCGCCTGTCTCCAAACTATCCCCCAAACCCAATACGAAGCCGCCGAA